>SXHS01000065.1 GCA_005773145.1 Planctomycetaceae bacterium
GCGCGGATGCCGACTCCGAAAACGTGGGAAATGACAAGGGCACGGCCTGAGAACAAACGGCCCCATCAAGAAATCCGTCACGGCGTTGCCCTTCGGGGCCCAAGGCAGACTTGGGTGGTACAACGAGCCGCAGTCGATCCTGAAAATTCGATATCACCCTCCCAGAGCATTGGCCAGATGGCACAAAATCGCAAGAGCCGGCAGTCGAGCTGCGAGAAATCTCTCAAGAAATGGCCACAACCGTGCAAGTTCGATCTAGATTTGGGAATGACGCGACATCCACGAATCCTCACCGAAGCCGAATTGGACCATCTGCTGGCGTACCAGGTGACTCCACTCGACCCCCACGCCGTCGGCGGATGGGCCGCGTCGAATATTTCCACTCTAAGTGCCGCGCGGATTCTGACAAATCTCTCGACGGGTGCCGATGTCACGGCGCCGCTTGCCGACGCTCCGAGTTGATGGATGCTGTGATACACGAGTCGCCGTGTTGGAGGACCGTGCGACGATACAACTCGTCGTCGTAATCTTCCTGAACGACTTGATTTTATCTATGGCGTCGCTGGCAACCGATCCAGGGGGGATGGCTGCACATGGGCTCGTTGGGCCCACGCGTTCCATTTTGCGGTCAGCACCCCCACTCGATCGGGGTGTTCGCCGGCCAGATCCCGCTGTTCGGTGCGGTCCTCGGCGAGGTTGTAGAGCTCCCACGCGCCTTGAATGCCGGTGCGGACGAGCTTCCAGTCTTCCATGCGCACGGCCGCGTGTCCCTCATGTTCCCAATAGAGCGCCTCGCGATCGATGGGTTCATTGGCCAACGCGGGGACGAGGCTGCGGCCTTCCATCGGCTCGACGGGCTTGTTCGCGAAAGTGGCCGGCAAAGTTGCCCCACCGACGTCCAGGCAAGTGGCCATGATGTCCACCACGTGGGCCGGCTGATGCCGACGTTCGCCAACGACCGGTATACCGGCCGGCCAATGCACGATGAGGGGACTGGCGATGCCCCCCTCGTGCGTGAATCGTTTGGAGCGGCGAAATGGCGTGTTTTGCAGGTAGGCCCAGCTCGCCCCACACCACCACCCCGAGGCGGCCTGACTGGGGTTGCTCCCCTTGGTGCGACCATTGGGGCCAGATTCAGCGTTGCCACCGTTGTCGCTCATGAAAAGAATCAAGGTCTGATCCAGGACGCCACGTTCTCGGAGGGCTGTTACCAGATCCCCTACCGCTTGATCGATGCGATGCACGCAGGCGGCGTAGGTTGCCATCATATGATCGAACCGATCCCGTTCTCGCCGCGACTGACGGTTCCATGCCGGCACTGTGTCGGGGCGTTCTGCCTTGACCCAATGGGGGAGCATGATGCCAAGGTCCTTCTGGCGCGTGTGCCTTTCCGCGGAGAGTTGATCCCAACCGCTGAGGTATTTGCCACGAAACTCGGCAATGGTCTCAGCGGGCGCCTGCAAGGGAAAATGGGGCGCGTTGTGGGCCAAATACAGGAAGAAAGGCTGGTTCGCCCGGAGTGCTTCGTCAATGAACTTGACGCCCCAGGTCGTCCATAGATCAGTGGAATACCAATCGGGCGTCAGCCGTGGATCACCCCGTTGGAGCTGTTCTCCGTTGAGAAACAATTGCGCGCGTTCGGAACTTGGGAAGTAAAATCCACCGGCTGCCGCGTTGAGACTGCGTCCGAATCCGCGCCCCCAAGGAGTCACCCCATGTTCTTGGCCAACGTGCCATTTGCCCGTCATAGCGGTGAAGTAGCCGGCACGTTGCATGGCTTCCGGCAATGTGATGCAATGGTCATGCAGGCGGCCGCGGTAGCCCGGTAGTTGGCGATCTTCGATCATGTGGCCGATGCCGACCTGGTGGGAATACCGTCCGGTCAGCAGGGAGGCACGCGTGGGGCAGCAGCGGGCGGCATTATAAAATTGTGTGAACTGCAGGCCGCCGGTTGCCAAGGCATCCAAATGCGGCGTGGGGATTTCACTCCCATAACAACCGAGATCCGAAAACCCCATGTCGTCCACCAGGATGACGACGATATTGGGTCGCTGCGCTTGGGGGCTCTCAGCCCCGCACATTCCCACCACGCCCCCCCAAGCGACGGCAAGGGTCAGGAACCACGGGCAACTTCGGAGAGGGCTTGGCATCACGGTCCCTTTCTTTGCAGTGCGGCCCGGCCATAAATGGGATGGTCGCTGGGTACGACTTGCGGTGTCATCGACTCGCGCCAGGCGTTCAACTCTTTCAGCATCTGCTGAACGCGGTTTGGTTCCGCTGCGGCCAGGTCGTGTGCCTCAGCGGGATCCGACGGAATTCGGTAGAGCTGCGGTCGGTCACTTCCCAGGTCGATCAGTTTCCATTCGCCGAGCCGCATGGCGGCCATCCTTTGCGCGTCGTTGGTGTCGCGGTCGGGGCGCCGCCATTGCGCGTGATCGGTCGTCAACCAATAGAGTCGCTCATGCGGCCGTCCTGTGATCTTGCCTTGCAGAATGGGGAGCAAATCGACACCGTCGAGTTCCCCAGAGGGCTTGTGCCCTGCGGCGGCTAACGCCGTCGGAAAAATATCCGTCACATGGACCATGGGCTCGAATTGGGTCGCAGCCGGAATGTGGCCGGGCCAACGAGCCAGGAAGGGAACGCGAATGGCCCCTTCGTAGAGGTCAAACTTCTGCCCACGAAGTGGCCCATTCGACGTTCCCAAGATCGGCGGCTCGCCCCCATTGTCGCTGAGAAAGAACAGCAAGGTACGATCGTCCATTCCGTTGTCTTGGATCGACTGCATGAGTCGGCCGATATTTTCGTCAAGGTTGTGAATGATTGCCGCCGCCATGCGGCGCGTTGGATCCAAATGGGCGTATCGCGCCAGGTCGTCCGGCTTGGCCTGTTGTGGCAAATGGGCAGCCAGATAGGCCAGGTGGAGAAAAAACGGCGGTGCCTCCGCCCCGCGTTGCGCGCGATCGGCCACGATCTCACAGGCGGCATCGGTCAGGATGTCCGTGTTGTAGCCGTGAAAGGATTGTTCCGTGCCGTTGCGACTCAGCAACGGATCGAAATACGTGCCCGCGGCTCCGTAGAATCCCAGGAAATGGTCGAAGCCGCGATGGTAAGGGGCGAATTGCCATTGGGCTCCTTGGCCTAAATGCCACTTACCGACTAAATGCGTGACATAGCCGGCTTTGTGCAGGGCCTGCGCTAAGGTGAACTCGCGGATGTCCATGCCGGTCGCACGGCCATCCAACAACCGATTATCCTCGATGCCAAACCGTTGCGGGTAACGTCCGGTCAATAGAGCCGCACGCGTGGGAGAGCACATGGGGAGCACGTAACCTTGTGCAAACACGGCTCCTTCGCGGGCGAGCTGGTCCAGATTTGGCGTGGCGATATCGCGGCCATGACAAAACCCCACATCTCCCACCCCCAGGTCATCCACGACGACGACTATGATATTCGGACGTGACGCATGATGGGCGAGGGTCCCGTCCGGCCGTGACGACGGCACGGCGTCCTGGGCGTGTCCGCAGGGCACCGCCGTGAGGCTGGCGGCGATGCCGACGAGCAACCAAGTCACGCCCAGGCCGGCCGAATGTCGCACGACGCGACCGATGTGCGGTACGAACCACGGTGGTGCGCACATCCCTCGCATGGCAGACTCCGGGACTCGATCAACTGATGTCGGGGAGTCCGTAGGGGGCTCGGTACGACTTAGTCAACAACTGATTCGCCTCATCGCAATCTACGAACTGCTCCGTTTGCAAGTCAAACTCCAGTGCCCCGCGCGTGCGATAGGCAATCTCGCCGAAGTGGACAAGGGCACAACTCCGATTGGCGACTTCCGGGTTACCGACCGTCGACGTTCGCTCACGTACGGCCTTAAAAAAGTCGGCCATATGTTCTACGTAGCCTTGTTTGCTGCGCAACTCCTTCCCTTCGGTCGGTCCCGGTTTCCCCTTGGGGCCCAGATAGACGTTGAACGCGCCCCGTCGCGAAAACACCATGTATCCCTCGGTGCCGTAGAAGACGTTGCCGTTGTCGTAGCCGTGCAGGCCATACTCGGTGAAGGGATAGTTCTCATAGATGAGTACTCGGCCGTCTGGGTACTCATAGACGGCGTGCATGTTGTCGGGAAATTCGCTGAAGTGATTGGGCATCATCATGCGGCCACCGCGCGCGGTGACTTTGATCGGTAGCGAATTCACGCCGAGCCCCCAAGTGGCCATATCCAGGTCGTGAATGCCGTCGTCGCCGATCTCACCGTTTCCATACTCCCGAAAAAATCGCCAATTGAAATGAAAGCGGTGCTTGTTGAAGGCATGTACGGGGGCGGGGCCGAGCCAGCGGTCGTAGTCGACGCCTTCCGGTGCCGCCGAGTCTGGCACTGGTTTTACTTCCTCGCGAGTTTCGGCAGTCCAGGCGCGCGCCACTTTGATATCGCCGATGATGCCGTCGGCCAATAATTTGCCCGCTTTCTCCGTGACGGGGCTGCTGCGCATTTGACTGCCATGCTGGACGACACGTCCCAGTTTCTTTGCCGCAGCGACGATGCGTGGGCCTTCGCTATAAACATGCGACATGGGTTTTTCGATATACACGTCCTTGCCTTCTTGCATAGCGCGCAGGGCCATGGGGGCGTGCCAATGGTGGGGCGAGGCAATCACGCATACATCCACACGTGGATCTGTGATCACATCCTCGAGATTAGACGTTATGCGGGGTGTTTCTGTCTGATACGCGGATAGCAGTTTGCCCGTGTAGTCCAAGCCCCGCGAATCGACATCACATAGCCAATCCACCGTCATCTCATCCTTCAGCGAAGCCAGACTATTCTGCACATGGTCGCGCATTTGGCCGCCGCAGCCGAGCAGGCCAACAAGCAACTTGCGGCGACTCTCGTCGGCAAAGGTGTGCACGCCACCTAGGGATGCCACGGCTACCGCCAAGGCGGCACGCTCGGACGAATTCTGCAGGAA
>SXHS01000066.1 GCA_005773145.1 Planctomycetaceae bacterium
ATGCACATTCGTGGCGGTTGTATCGTTTGCAGGGATCGCAACAGCGTCTGTCACCGATGGTGGTATGTGCGGATTGCGCAAAATTTGCTGCACCGCTGGGAGGTCCCGCCAACCTGTGCGGTATATTTGGTGGGGCATCTCTCGCGGCCGGTGCCCCCAAGCACAGGGAAATCTATGTCCAGGACTCCAGCCAATTCAGGTCGAGCGAACGACGCGCCCCCTGAGGACGCGGCATTGATGTCGTATCGCGATGCTATACGCGCAGCGTTCTCCGAACGATATGAGCTGGCCGAAGGCCCTGTGTGTGTCAGCGCGACGGGACTGGTAGCTCACGGGCGCGATCAGCAAGATGGGCGGGCGGTCTTCATCAAGATTTTGCCCCGTGACGCGCACAGCGCCGGTTTGCATTTGCGATTGGAACATGAAGCCCGCCGCTTGTGCACGGTGGACAGCCCGTGGCTGCAGCCATTGCTCGACGTGAGCCGCGATGACGATGCGCTGTACTTGGTCATGGCCCAAGTCGCCGGCACATCACTTCAAGACAGACTTGGATCGGGCCGTTTGTCGGTGGATCAGTCTCTGCGCGTCGGCGAATGCCTTTTTCTCGCGTTGGACGCCTTGCACCAGCACAACGTTATGCATCGGCAGGTACTGCCGGCGTGTCTGGTGCTGAGCGGAACGGATCAGGACCTGCGGGGGACGCTGGCGGATTTCGGGTCCATGCCACAGGTGTCGGTGGAGAACTTGGACGCCGTGGCAGCCGTAGAGGTCGCCTCCTATATCTCGCCGGAACAGGCGGGTTCCATCGACCATGACATTGGTCCCGCAGCCGATCTCTACAGTGCCGGCGCGGTTCTTTACGCATGCTTGACCGGTCGCGCGCCATTTCGCGGCGGAACCGTGGGCGAGTTGTTGTTTCAGCATATGACGACGCCTGTCCCCCCCTTGAGCATGTCCGGGGACACCATGCCCATGGCGCTCAATGAAATGGTGCAACGGCTCCTGCGGAAGGACCCCCGCGATCGCTATCAGTCCGCAGCGGCGGTGCTGCACGATCTACACGCCGTTCAAGCGGCCCGCTCGCGCGGCATCGTCGATCCGGCGATCGCGATTGGCCAGCAGGATGTTCGTGGCACGCTGACCGAGCCGGCCTTCGTCGCGCGCGGCCGCGAATTGGCTCAGTTGGACGAACAAATTCAGGCCGTCGCGGCCGGACGTGGTGGACTTGTCCTGCTGGAAGCGGACTCGGGTGGGGGAAAGACTCGCTTGATGGTGGAATTGGCCCAGCGCGCCGCCCGATCGGGGTGTTGGGTGCTGCGGGGGCAAGAGTCGAGCGAAGTTAGCTACCGGCCCCTGCATGCTTTCGACGGTGTGGTGGAATCGGTGATCGCTGAGGTAGCGGCCGATCCCGAGCGGGCCCACGTCTTACTGCAGTCGCAGGATGTTGATGGTGCGGCGTTGGTCGCGACGCTGCCGCAACTGGCGCAAGTATTGGGGAACGCCGCAGAACCGCAACAAGGCCCCGAGGCCTTCGCAGAAGCACGTAGCCTGCGGGCCTTGGCCGCTTTCCTGAATGGCTTAGGGACGCCCGACCGACCCGCCGTGGTCCTGTTGGACGACTGCCAGTGGTCCGACGAGTTCACGTTGCGATTCCTGCAATCGTGGCATGCTCAGGACCGGTCCGGGAACTCCGTGCCGCGACATGTCATGGTCGTGGTCGCGTATCGCAGCGAGGAGGTCACTCCCCAACATGCGTTGCGCAAGTTGCAGCCGACCCTGCACATTCAATTGGCGCCGCTGACGCCGCAAGATGTCTGCCGCTTGGCGGAATCCATGGCCGGACCGCTGCCGAGCGATGTATTACGGGTCGTCACGGGACTGTCGGAGGGGAGCCCCTTCATGGCCTCGGCCGTGCTGCGCGGGCTCGTTGAATATGGAGCTTTGGTCCCTGTCGAGGGTGCCTGGCATGTTGATCCCGAGCGATTGGCCTCGTGTCAGTCCTCGCAACGGGCCGCCAGCCTGTTGGCGAGGCGTTTGGAATTGCTGGACGAAGATGCCCTGCAATTGCTGACAATCGGGGCGGTGCTCGGGCGAGACTTTGACCTGGGAGCGGCAGTCGAGATTTCAAAACAGCCCCCCCATCATGCCTTGGAGGCATTGGATGAGGCCCGTCGCCGGTGTCTGGTTTGGGTGCGACCGGATCAGTCTCGCTGCGTGTTTGTGCATGACAAGATTCGCGAAGCACTCCTCGCGAAACTTGGAGAGCGAGAACGGCGGACCATTCACCGGCAAGCGGCCCGCTACCTTCAGCGTCTGGATGAGGGGCGCTCTGCCGAATTGGCCTACCACTACGACGCGGCCGGTGACAGCGTCGGTGCACTACCGTTCGCGCTCACGAGTGCCGAGAAAGCCCGCGCCCAACATTCGTTGGAAATCGCCGAGCAACAATATCGCATTGCCGAGCGGGGTGCCGTGGATGCGGACGCGGCCACCCGATTTCGCGTGGCCGAGGGGCTGGGGGACGTGCTGATGTTGCGCGGCCGCTATGACGAAGCCGCACAGCTCTTTGAAGCCGCCGCTCAGCGCGCGGAGGGGAATCATGCCACAGCCCAGATTCGAGGCAAGCTGGCTGAACTGGCTTTCAAGCGAGGGGATATGGAGCATGCCGTGCGGGATTTTGAATCCGCCCTGCGCGCGCTGCAAATATTTGTCCCGCGTTGGCAGTTTCTGTTCCTAACGCTGTTGGCCAAGGAAGCCTTGATTCAGGGCCTGCACACTTGGCTCCCCAAGCAGTTCGTACATCGCCGACAGCGCTATCCCAATGAGACGGAACGACTGGTGCTCCGATTGCTCAGCGGCTTGGCCTACTCCTGCTGGTACGCGCGCGGCAAAGCGATTGCGCTGTGGGCGCACTTGCGCGGCATGAATCTTGCCGAATCGTACTTGCCGACTTTGGAACTGGCTCACGCTTACTCCGAACACGCACCAGCGATGACGTTGGTTCCCATGTTCAAGCGAGCGATTCGCTACGCCGAGAAGTCGTTGGAGATTCGTCGCTCCTTTCAGGATTTGTGGGGACAAGGCCAGTCGCTGAATTTTTATGGATGTGTGCTCTATGCCGCCTCGCGATTCTCCGAATGTATCGAAAAGTGTCGCGAGGCCGTGCGATTGCTCGAACGCACGGGTGATTATTGGCAAGTGCATATCGCCCGCTATCAGATGGCCGCCTCCCAGTATCACCTAGGGGATTTTCGCGAGGCGGTCGAGTTGGCTCGATGGAACCATCAGTCGGGATTGGCACTGGGAGACGAACAGGCGTCCGGCATTATTCTGGATGTGTGGGCCCGCGCCACGGCTGGTGGTGTTCCAGAGGAAATTCTACAACGCGAGGTCGATCGCCAGCGTTTTGATGCGCAGGGAACCAGTCAGGTCTTGTTGGCGCAGGGCGTTTCGCTGTTGGAACGCAAGCAAACCAGGCCCGCGATTGAATCGCTTCGAGAGGCCGTGGAGGTGGCGCGCCGCGCCGGAGTGCGGAACGCGTACAGTTTGCCGGGCCTAACGTGGCTGGCCACCGCCTTACGCTGTCACGCCGAGGAGCTGTTGGGATACACGCCAAGGGAGCGACACCAGGTGTTGCGGCGGGCTCTCAAGGTGGCCCGACGTGCCGTGCGTGCCGCTCGCATTTGCCGCAATGACCTCCCTCAGGCGCTGCGCGAATACGGGTTGATCTCCGCGCTGCTGGGGCGGCCAAGGCGTGCGCAACGGGCCTTTGCCAAGAGCCTGGAAATCGCCCTGCAACAGGGGGCTCGCTATGAGAGGGCCCAGACGTTGCTGGCTCAGGGGCAGATTGGCCGCGAGCTGGGATGGCCGGACGCGGCCGCTCAAGTTGCTCTCGCGCAAACAGAACTCGCCGCCCTCCGGCTGCCGCTCCGCGATCTGTCCGATGAGCCGGCCCAACGCGGCGACGGCGCGACGTTCTCGCTGGCCGATCGATTTGATACCGTGCTGGAGTCCGGCCGTGCCATCGCCTCCGGGCTGACTCGGGAAACGATCTACGCCGAGGCACGATCGGCGGCGATGCGCATGTTACGTGGCCAAACATGCTGTGTCCTTGAATTCACAACGGGTGACTTGCCGGAAGCCGATCTGACCCTCGTGGCAGGGGACGCTCAGCCCTTGGATCGCCAGGCCATACGCCAGGCCATCGAGCAGGGGCATTCCATTGCGCTCGATAGCCAATCGGACGCCGATGCCGAGACTGGGAATTTGACCGAGTCCTCCTTGCTATGCGTCCCGATCCACGTTCGAGGGCGCGCGGCCGCATGCGTCTACGTCACGAATCGCCAGGTCCGCGGACTGTTCGGCACCAATGAACTGCGATTGGCAGATTTCGTCGCGGCCATCACCGGCGCGGCTCTTGAGAATGCAGAGGGCTTTCATCAATTGGAAGTCCTGAATCGAACCTTAGAACAACAAGTCGCCGAACGAACCGCAGCGGCCGAGACGCGCGCGCGACAGTTGGCTGAAGCCAATGTGGAACTCGAACGGATTGCCCACGAATTGCGACTGACCGAGGAGGATCTGCGCGTGGCCAAGGACGCGGCCGAGGCAGCCAGTCAGGCCAAAGGCCGATTCCTGGCGACGATGAGTCACGAAATACGCACCCCCATGAACGGCATTCTAGGGATGGCCGAGTTGTCATTGCGCACACCCCTGACCCCCTATCAACGCAATTGTCTGAAGTCGATTAAGCAGTCGGGGGATGCCATGCTCACGCTGCTGAACGATGTCCTTGACCTGTCCAAGATTGAGGCAGGCAAGATGGAAATCGAGTCGGCTCCCTTTGAATTCCGTAGCGTGATTGAAGAGTCGGTCAAACTCATGGCGGCCCATGCGGCGCGCAAGAATCTGGAGCTGGTCTGTCGGGTTGCGCCTGCCGTGCCGCGGGAATTGACAGGGGACGCCAATCGATTGCGGCAAGTCATTGTCAATCTGGTAGGCAACGCGGTCAAATTCACGGCGGTGGGTGAGGTGGCCGTGGGAGTCGAAGTTGAATCGGCGCGTGACCAAACCTTACTGGTCCATATTTCGGTCCGCGATACGGGCATTGGGATTCCCGCCGACAAACAAGCCGCGGTGTTCGAGGCCTTTCAGCAAAGTGATAGCTCCACCACTCGCAAGTATGGGGGCACCGGGCTGGGACTGTCGATCTCGGCCGATCTCGTGCGTCTGATGGGGGGGCGTCTCTGGTTGGAAAGCGAAGTCGGACGGGGGACCGTATTTCATGTGGTGGTGCCATTGGAACACAGCTCGTCCTCGGCTGCGCCGGTCTTCCCACCCGCGGATCTGCTGGCTCAGTGTCGAGTCCTGGTGGTCAGCCACAACGAGGTCAGTCGTCAACGTTATGCTGAATTGGCTCGGGCCTGTGGTGGGCAGGTGACGGTGGCCGGCGATACGGCCAGCGCCTTGACGGCCATGCAACGCGTGGCGGCACGCCCCGGGGGACGACGGTTGGCGTTACTCGACGTGGATCCCACGCACGTGGATGTGGCCGTCTTGCTGCAGTATCTGCGTGCTGAACACCAGGCATCGCAATGGCATGTGGTCACATTGGCTCCTGCGGACTGGATCGATTTCTCACTGCAGGATGACATCGACCAATGTCTCACCAAACCGGCGACAACAGCCGAATTGCTGCAGGCGATGACTCCACCGGTTGCGGCAGCCGATCGGGCGGACGATCACCATCACGCCGCAGCTGACAAGTCGACGGGCACGCCCTGTCGCGTACTACTAGCGGAAGACGGCGCGGTGAATCGCGAAGTGGCCATGGGACTTTTGGAGCTCGAGGGATATCAAGTGACGGCCGTCGAGAACGGGGAGCAGGCCTTGCAAAAACTCGAGGAACTCCCCGGTCACTTCGATCTCGTCCTCATGGACGTAGAAATGCCGGTGATGGATGGGCTGGAGGCCACGGCTCAGATCCGCGCCCGCGATGCCAGTCACGGCCGACACACGCCGGTGATCGCCATGACGGCTCACGCCGTGCAGGGTTACCGAGAACTTTGCCAGCAGGCTGGCATGGACGCCTATGTGACCAAGCCGATCTTGCCTAACGAATTATTCCGCGTGATCACGGACACCCTCCAGCGCAAGCGAGATGCGTCACTGGGCCTACCCATCGAAGCGGCCCACACGTCGATCTCGGACTTGATCTGCAATTCGCTCACGTCCTAAAGCGGCAGTGCGAGTGCGCTCGGAAATTCAGGGGGACGTGTATTGGCCCTCAAAGTCGCACCACCGTCGTGCCTGGTAGTCGAATAGCTTGCAGCGTCGCACCACATCCAGGTGTGACCGAATGGACCAATGAAATACGACGATGCGTTCGTGTTCGCGCGTCTCGAGCAACTCCTGGGCCTCACGCAAACGATAAAGTGGGATCGAGGGGCGAATGTGGTGCGCGTTGTGCTCCATGATCCAGTGGAAGATACGATTGATGGGGCCTGGAAATACGACATGGACCGACGTTTCCAGTTGTGGATCTGACTTGCGCCATATGGCTTCATCGTTGTACCACTTGATTTGTGGATGGGTATGATGCAGGTAGATGACAAACGACATCAACGTGTTCCACGTCGCGAATGGGATCACTGCTCCGTATAAGAGCACATTCCAGAGCGGCCTGGCCTCCCCACCGAACCAGCCCCGAGGGGCTCCCCAAACGAGCATCGCCAGGTAGGCGGTTGCAAACAACAGCACGTAGCATCGGTCCACCACGTATTCCGAGCGTCGCTTTTCCTGTTCGCGGCGATCGGGGAAGATCATACGCTTCCACCAGAACTCGATCAGATAATACAACGTGGGCCCAAGAAAGCTGCGATAGAAGCGATACGTCAGTCGCTGCGGCCACCGCAGTCTACGGTACGCCGCCACATCGAGCGGTGTCCACACGTAGTCCTGCGGGCTGAGATTCGTCCAGCGGTGATGGGTCTGGTTGTGGACCAGCACCCACAAGCTGAAGGGGTGGAGAGCCGGTAGCATGGCCAGCTGGCCCAACCAATGGTTCAAACCACGCGATGGGGTGAGGCTATTGTGGGCCGCGTCGTGGGCCACCACAAACAGAATCCCAATGACAATACCCGCACCGACAGCAAAGAATGCCTGCAGCCACCAAGCATGACTGGTGAGTGCCAAGCCCAACAACGTGATCAGCACCGTCACATCGAGCAGGAAAATGCCAACGCCGTGAATGGTGTCTCGGCGGCCAAAGTCGAGAGACTCCTGTTGTGTGAACGACATGCCGTTCGTCTCCGCGTCTGCTGAGGCGTCGCTGCACGGCAAAACCGCCGTACTTCGTTACCCCGGGCCGAACGCTAGTAACGTACCGTGACGCCCGCCGACAGCGCATCGGCCGACACGCGGCTTGTAACCGATGATCCCGGGACCGGGCCAACGCCGGGAAGTATGATGGGGCCCGTTTTTTCACCTTCGAAACCGCGCAAATAGGCCAAATTAATCTGGATGGAATCGGTTGCGTGGTACGACAATCCCCAGGATGCGATGTGGGATAGGATCAGTGGTGACGCTACGTTAAAGAAGGCATTTGCATCGCTGATTGGGTTCTGCTGGTAGGTATACCCCGTGCGCAAATCCAATCGCGGCAGGAATTCGTACTGCAGGCCCGTCGAAATCGAGAAAATATTGCTCCATCCCAAGCCGGTGCCAGCCCCCGTTGCATCGTAGCCGGCCCCGCGAAATCCGTTGGTGTTTTTGTAATCGAAGTAGCGTGCGTCGAGGGCCCACACCATGCGATCAA
>SXHS01000067.1 GCA_005773145.1 Planctomycetaceae bacterium
GCCGGCACCGGATGCCAGTTCCTTCATCGCGGCCAGCTTCTCCGCCTCCAGCCTCGCCGAGAACTCGGCCTCGCGGCGCTGACTCGCAGCGCGAGCCCGCATGAAATCGGGTAGTGCGTCCGCTACCGGTGATGTGGGACGGAGCCAGCGATGGCGGACGGCGGCCAGTTGTGAGGCAAGAGTATCGTCGATCGGTCCGCTCCGCTGGGACGGTAACTCGGCGATCGCCTGCCGTACCCAAGCTACGGCCGGGGCGACCATAGTGGAATGAGACGACAACTCGTCCAGCCATTGCTTGAGCCACGTGGGTAACGGGTAGATCGCGTCGCGCCTACCCGCTGAATTGCCAGCCGCCAACCAAATCGATGCACCGGATAATACGCCCAACAACGTTGCGGCGTCACATTCGTCCTGAGACCGACACGCGGCGAGCGGCTGCACACGCCACGCCGTCTCGCATGCCGCTGCCGCTGCATGGGCCCACCGCTGCCACGTCAGTTGCGGCGCCATGAAGCGGTTCATTCCACCGGCGGCTCCGGCAGCATCCGGCCATTGCAGATGTCGTTCCAAGCCTTCGTCGAGTAACCGCAAGGCAAGCTGAGGTAGGCCACAGGGCCCCGCTGGCTGTGCCCATGACAGACTCCACAGGACCAACGAGGGGTCCTGAGAAAGGGCCTCCGTCAATTGCAGGTGTGCCCGGTGGGGATCTTGGCTTACCAAGGCGGCCAAGAGATCGCAGGCCGTGCCCTCCGCCAATGGCAATTCCCACAACAACCCCTGGGAATCGCTAACTGCTGGTAATCGACGCGTCATGGCATTGCACAGTCGTTTCGCTTCAAGGCGCATCGCAAGCACAGCGGCACCGGCCAAGCGACAAAAGAGACCGCAGGCATCAAGAACGGCCAATCATCGGGCGGGCGGACCTTCCAGGATCAGGCGCCTGATGTCACCGAGTCGATATCCAGCAACTCACACACGCGTTCCAACAACTTTTCGATCGGAAACGGCTTCTGCATGAAGTCGTTTGCTCCGGCCGCACGCAGGTCCGCCACCTTGTCTTCCTCGACCATACCCGAAATACAGATGATCCGCACATCATCCAGCGCCGGGTCGCATCGCACCCGCTGACAGACTTCCTTGCCGTTAATGTCAGGCAGCATGACGTCCAATACGACCAGATCAGGACGGAACTCGCGGACCAACATTCCCGCATCGAAACCATTGTTCGTGGTGCGGACATCGAAGCGACCATCTCGCACAAACAAATCACGCATCAAGTCGACCAGATCCTCGTCGTCGTCCACAATCAACAACTTGCGTTTGCCACTCTCCAACGCATCCGTCGGGATGCCATTGTCCTTCATGAATGCAAACAAGTGTTCGCGCGGAATTCGACGAAATCGACTTCCGGGAACCCGGAAACCCTTGAGCTGGCCCGAATCAAAACAGCGAATAATCGTCTGCTGACTCACCTTGCATATTTTGGCCGCTTCGCCTGTGGTAAACACCGTCTTCATTGTCATGTCGTCCTTCCCTAGCCAACGCATGGGCCCGCCTGCTCGGAGCCCCACGGACTGATCCCTGGTGCTCCAACTAGCCGATCCAACCCATCGCCAATTGCGGACCCCTTACTTCCCTGATCACGTACCAACGTCCGACCTGGCATCTGTCGAAACACCGACGTGCCTAGACTGCACACCTTGCGACAACGGTGCAGTCACTAATATCCTCCATGCCTTCCAGACTTACCGATCTTGCCAAGGCAACAAGATTATAACGGGCTGATCGCTCACGTCAAGATGGATCGGATTGCCGTAACGTGCTGTTGTAAATAGGGTTACATTGAATCTAGTTATTCTTGGCTACCATCTGGGACACCAGCAAGGGCCGCATGCGGTGGATTCGGGCTGTCGATGGTCCGCTGAGCGGGGGACCCGACTGGGCGAAATTGTTTTTCCTAGATCGCCCGAATTGCGTAGTTGGCTTGCGCTCCGCTAAGCCCTGCATTGCGAGCGAGCCGACTCTCAACGCCTATTCGGTATGCGGCAACTGCTTATCGAGCCAGGCCAAGTACGATTCGCTGCCAGCCACGATGGGGGTTGCGATGAGCTCGGGCTGCTCATAGGGGTATCCCTCGATAAAGTTTGCCGCAGGGGCCGGCCAGTAATGCAGGGAGAAATACGGCATCGCCAAACAGTGCGGCCAGGATCAGGGTGACCATCATGAGCGCGAAGCGGTGGGTCGGTAGGAAGCTGCTCCCCGCAAACATCAGCAGCCCAGCCGCGCAAACGATTGAACTCTGAGTCATGGCCGGCGTGCAATGGAGGTAGGAAGACTCGACCGCTTGTTCGAGCGATTCGCCCAGGGCCCGACTGCGTCGGAAAAAGGTCAGATAGTGCAAGGTACCGTCGATGGCCATGCCGAGTGCGACGCTGGCCGTCATGACCGTGCCGATATCGAGTGGAAATCGCGTGGCCCCCAGCACTCCAAATACGATCAGCATCGGGAACACATTGGGGAGCATGGCGACGAGGCCGGCGAGGATTCCGCGTTCGACCAGCATCATCACGATTGTAATCACGAGAAATGCTGACAAGAAACTTGCTAGCAACACCTGCAGCAGTTCCCCCTGGACTGCGTGGACTAAGGGCATCACGCCGGTAGCCACAATCGACAGTTCATGGGATGGATCGGGGTTGAAGTCCTCCACGACGGCCGAGTGAACGTGTTCACGCACGACATCCAAGAATCGTCCGTAATCGATGTGCTGCAAGGCGCTGACTCGGGCGGTGATGCGCCACACCTGCTCCTGGTCTTGCTCCCAGAGCATCTTCATGGCCACGAGGTCCTGCCGGGCTCTTTCCAGTTTCCGATTGGCCACGGATCGTCCGAGCACGCCGCTCACCGATTTGTTCTCGCTAATGTTGGGCAAGAAAGATGCGGCCGACAGGGTGCTGCCGATCTCGGGAAGTTCAAGCAGCGCACCTTGCACGTTGCGTACGATCCGAGCCCGATCGTATTGCGTCAAGTCGGAGTCGGCCGGGACACGTAGGAGCACTTCGATGGGAACCAGCGGCCCAATGGACTGTTCCAGCCAGCGATAGTCCTGCAAAATGCGACTTTCGGCCGCAAACATAGTTTCGATCCGCACGGACGTAGCAATATGTTGGCAGAACCAGGTGCCGGCGATCATCGCTGCCAGACAGGCCATGGCAATCGGCGTACGGTGTTGTGTCAGCCAGCGTACGGTCGCGCTGAGGGTTTGATTCGGAACGTTGCTGGCTTCGGCGCGGTCCAGCCAGCGAGGCAGGCGGGTTTTGGATGCGACTGAAGTCGCCAGCCACGAGTCAAAGAAACCAGGGATCACAAGGAATAGTACGGCGAGCGTTCCAAGGGTGCCCACGGCAGCGTACAATCCGAAATCGCGGATGGGTTGAATCTCACTCAGCATCAGCGAGGCCAATCCGATGGCCGTCGTTCCCGAAGAGAGGACACATGGGAGCCACCCAGTGGCAACGGCGCGGCCGGGCACGGTTGCCAATTCTCCCGTGCGAACGGCGTCCAAATGATAATTGACAAGATGAATGCCTCCCGATACGCTGACCACCAAGATCAAGGGTGGCATGACGATCATGATCGGTGTCATCTGGTGACCGCAATAGTACACCAAAGCCAGGGTGGCGGCCTCGCAATACAAGGAAGTCACGAATACCAGGACGGCGACTCGCCACGAATGCAGGCACCACCAACAGGAGAGCAGGATAATCACGGTTGAGATCAGGCCGAACCAACGCATGGAGATGTCGCTGGCCACCGCCACCTCGTAGCCATCGATGACCGGTCCGGCCAGCCGTTGCTCCGCGAGGGAAATGCCACAGGAGTCTGCCAAAACCTCCCGCAGTAGTGGGACAAGCTTCAGCCGTTCTGCGACACC
>SXHS01000008.1 GCA_005773145.1 Planctomycetaceae bacterium
ACGTCGCGGGGCATGTGCATCAACTGGGCCGACAAATGCAAAGTCTATTGGTCGGTCGTGCGCAACACGCTCGCACACGCTTGGATTCTCTGGCGAGGCGACGAGTCTTTGCGCGGCCCCTCGAGCGAATTCATGATCGGACCCGTCGCTTGGATGAGTGCGAATCTCGCGCGCTGCGGGCCATGAAACATCGTCTCGCACAAACCGAGTCACGATTTCGTGAGCTGGTGGGACGATTGGAAAGCCTGAGTCCATTGGCCGTCTTGCAGCGGGGTTACAGCCTCACCTTGCATGCCGAAGGGGGGACGATGGTGCGGGACTCCCACCAGCTGCACGTGGGCGATGTGCTACAAACCCGTTTGGCGCAGGGGAGCGTCATGAGTCGAGTCGAGACCATCGATCATGATGGACCAGGGACTCGGCCATCTTGATGGAACACACGTCGGCAAACAGAGGAAAAGACAACGTGGTCAAGAAAAAGCAACGACCGGTCGATCCCGCGACAGCGGAGTCACTCCGCTTTGAAGATGCGCTGGCCCGTTTGGAACTCGTTGTCCAGAAGCTCGAGGATGGCCAAACGGGACTGGATGAGGCCCTGGCTCGGTACGAGGAGGGAATGCGCTATTTGAAGCAATGCCACCAGTTATTACGCCGGGCGGAACGCAAGATTCAGTTGCTGAGCGGCGTCGACGCGGAGGGAAATCCCGTGGGTACCCCCTTCGACGAGCAGTCGATGAGTTTGGAGGAAAAGGCGGATTCCCGCAGCCAGCGGCGATCCCGGCCCCAGGCGGCGGAACGGGAACGCCCGCCGGCCAAAGGGGGTACCCGCCGCGAGTCCGACGCGCAAGGGGATCTGTTCTAACGACGTCCACATCACCCAAGCGTCAGGCGGATCATCGGGAACCCGGTTGTCCATGGACGCGCGAGTGAACCTGACTTAGAATGGATCGGTCGATTGTAGATCCCCCGTTGGCGAGGCCGATTCGGTTACGAGCCCAGCTGGGAATTTCGGTCGCGTTTTCGTCCGGCTAGCCCGCGAGTCCCTAATGTGACCGCTACACCGTCGCTTGTTTCCCAATTGGAAGATCACGTCGCGGCGGAGCTGGATCAGCGGATCCAAGCGGCCCTTGAGGCGTGTGTGCCTCAGGACGTGGACTGTCCGGATCGGCTGCGGGATGCCATCGCCCACAGTCTGCTAGCACCCGGTAAGCGACTCCGTCCGCGACTGGTGCTGATGGCCTGCCAGGCCTGTGGCGGTTCGATTGAGGCTGCGCTCCCCGCCGCGTGCGCCGTGGAGCTGGTGCATACGTACTCGTTGATTCATGATGACCTGCCGGCCATGGATGATGATGACCTGCGGCGCGGGCGCCCGAGCTGCCATGCGGCGTTTGGCGAAGCCACGGCGATTCTGGCCGGCGACGCGCTCTTGGCCATGGCCTTTGAGTTACTGGCGACCCAGATTCAGCCTGCGGAGGCCGGTTTGAGCTGTTGCGCGGCGCTGGCCCGCACGGCGGGCCCCACGGGACTGGTGGGCGGGCAGCAGGCGGACCTCGAGGCGGAACAGACGCCCGGTGGGCTCGCTGAACTCGAGGCCATCCACCGCCGTAAGACAGGAGAGATGTTGCGGGTGTGCTTGCGGCTGGGAGGCCTTGTGGCCGCAGCCAGCCCGGCGCAATTGGCGAGTCTGGATGCCTATGGCCGACCGCTGGGGCTGGCCTTCCAGATCGTGGACGACCTCTTGGATTGGCAGGGGCAGGCCCATGTTCTGGGGAAAAAGACTCAGAAGGACGCCGAGCGCGGCAAGCTGACGTTTCCCAGCCTGTTGGGAGTCGACGAGAGCCAACGACGTGCCCAGGAATTGATCGCAACGGCGCAGCGGGCCCTTGAACCGCTGGGCCCAGCGGCCACGAGCCTGCGGCAGTTGGCGCAGTTTGTATTGGATCGCAACCGTTGAAGTCGAGCGGATGGAATATCACACCATGCATCAGGTACTCTCGCAGATTGATTCCCCGGCCGACCTGTCGCGTCTGACGCCGCGCCAGCTCTTGCAACTAGCCGACGAAATCCGTGACGTGTTGTGTAATTTGGTGTCGACTCGCACCGCGCACTTCGCATCCAATTTGGGTGTGGTGGAGCTCTGCTTGGCTCTGCACCTGGAGTTTGACTTTCTCACCGATCGATTGATCTGGGACACCGGTCACCAGATTTATCCACACAAATTGGTCACGGGCCGCTACCACGAATTTGCCACGATGCGTTCCAAGGGGGGGCTGATGGGATATCCCAACCCCCACGAGAGCGACTTCGATCTGTTCATGACCGGGCACGCGGGCTGCAGCCTCTCCACCGTGATGGGCATGCGTAGCGGCGATATGCTGCGTGGCGAATCGCAACGCCATGCCGTGGCGGTGATCGGCGACGGCGCGCTCGTATCCGGCATCGTGTTTGAGGCCATGAATAACGCCTTACATTGCAAGGATCGTTTGCTGGTCGTGCTGAATGACAACAAGATGTCCATCTGTCCCCGCGTGGGGGCCATGGCTGAGTACTTGGACCGACTGCGCACGAATCCATTGTACGAAGGCTTCAAAGACGAAGTGGCGCGCATCCTCAGCAAGGTACCAGTGCTCGGCGATCCCGTCGAACGTTTCTTGGCCCAGGTCAAGGAAGGTGTGAAGGCCGGAGTGCATGGCGGCATGCTGTTCGAAGAATTGGGCTTCCGTTATGTCGGACCGATCGATGGCCATGATGTTGCCTCGCTACGCAAGTACCTGCGCATGGTGAAAGATATTCAGCAGCCGGTCCTGCTGCACGTGTTCACGGAAAAAGGCCACGGCTATCGGCCGGCCGCCGAGGACCCGGTCTACTTCCATACGCCTCCGGCTCTGCGGAGTGCCAATACGCATTCTCCAGACGCGGAGAACGCGAGTGCCAGAAAGACCCTATCGTTTACTCAGTGTGCGCGCGACGCGATCCAGCGGCAAATGGAAGACAACCCCTTGGTGACCGTGCTGACGGCCGCCATGTGCCAGGGGAACAAACTGGAACCGGTGCGAGAGGCCTTTCCCGATCGCTTCTTCGACACGGGCATCTGTGAGTCGCACGCCGTGGCCTTTGCCGCCGGGCAGGCCAAGGTGGGCTTGCGGCCCATCGTTGATATCTACAGCACATTCTTGCAACGGGCGTATGATCAGATTTTCCAAGAGGTTGCCCTGCAAAACCTGCCCGTGACGTTTTTGTTGGACCGTTCCGGGCTCACTGGGCCGGACGGTCCCACCCACCACGGCATGTTTGACCTGGGGTACTTGCGCGTGTTTCCGCAAATGTCCGTGATGGCCCCCGCCGACGGACAAGATCTCGCGCAGATGATCGACTTGGCCCTGCGTCATGCAGGCCCCAGCGCGATCCGCTATCCCAAGGCCGATATTTGCCCCGTCGAAGGCCCACGTGCTCCAGTGCTTTGGGGTACCGCCGAGGTGCTGTCCTGGGGTTTGGATCTGATCTTGATCAGCTGCGGTGCGTTGTTGACCGAGTGTCAGGCAGCTGCCGAGGAATTGCGTCGCGACGGAGTTGCCGTTGGCGTGATCAATGCCCGCTTTGTAAAGCCCCTCGATACCGAAACCATCCTGCGGGCCGTGCGCGAAGCCAAACATATCGTCACCATCGAGGAGGCCGCCCTGGCTGGCGGTTTTGGCAGTGCGGTTTTGGAAGCCGCAGCGGATCACGGCATCTCCACGCACCACATACGCCGCTTGGGTATTCCCGATCAATACATAGGACATGGCGAACGGAGTGAACTGTTGGCCGATTTGCAATTGAATGCCGCTGGTATCACGAGCGTGTGTCGGGGCGTGCTCGGATTGCCGGCCGGCCCCGATCCGACCACCGATGCCGCGGACACTTCGGCCGCTGCCCCACAACCGCACCGCTAATCCCAATCGATGGCCGGCGGCCCAGGAGGTTGCGCTATGAATGTGCATGCTAGCTCCGCGCGAGCCACATCGGCGGATCGCCCCCCACGCGCGATCGTGCTGGGTACCGGTGCGCGCGAGTCCGTGCGGCAGGCAGCCGAACAACTGCGGCCACAACTCGACGCTCACCTCGAGGTGGTGCTCGTCGACCTCGAGGGGCAACACGATCTGTCCACGGTCTCCGCCGACTTGGCCCTGGTCTTGGGCGGAGACGGTTCGATCCTGCGGGCGGCCACGCAAATGGGCGATCACCAAATCCCGGTCATTGGCGTCAATTTAGGGAAACTGGGGTTCTTGGCGGATTTGTCCCCTGCGGAGTTGGTGAGTGTGTTACCGGAGATTGCACGTGGCCAGTACCGAGTGGTTGATCACTTGATGCTGACGTGTCAGGTGGTCAGCCAGGGGCAGGTCTTGGCCGAATGTCTGGGCCTAAACGAAGTGGCCGTGTTGGGCGGGCCACCCTACAGCATGCTGGAAGTGGATCTTTACGTTGACTCCGAATGGGTGACCACCTATAGTTGCGACGGCTTGATCATCAGCACGCCGGTTGGCTCCACGGCTCACAGCCTGTCGGCTGGGGGCCCCATACTGCGGAAGAGCTTACAGGCGTTTGTGATCTCGCCGGTCAGCCCTCATGCCTTGACGATGCGACCGGTGGTGGACATGGCGGATCGCCAATATGAGCTGGTGGTGCGGGAGCCTCACGCACAAACTTCGGTCGTTGTGGATGGTCGGCCGTTGCGCACACTCACGCGTGCGGATCGGGTGTTGGTGCGACGTGCGACTCCCCAATTCCAGTTGGTTGAGGTAGCGGGTCGTGGCTATTATCGAACGCTGCGTGAGAAACTGGGCTGGGGAGGACAATCGCCTGGCCGCAAGAGGAATTCGACGGCGGGGGAAACGCCCCCTTAGTTCGGATTGTGCAGATTTAGGGATCCTTACCAAGACAGGTGCAAGGAAGCAACCTCATGCCGACGCAATTACGACGCGGGCCGTGGATCGCTGTACTAACCATGGTGGCCAATCTTCATTTGCTCTTCGCTACGATTGGTTTGCTTCCGACGATTGGTTTCAGTCGATCGGCTTTGGGGGAGGAGACTGGGAAGGACGAGGAACCCACCAAGGATGACGTACCTCGCTATGAACTCATCTATCGCATGACGCCTGGTAATACGTTGCGCTACCAGGTGGAACATGCTGCCAAGGTGCAGACCACAATCAGTGGCGCGCAGCAGATCAGCGAGTCACATAGCAACTCGGTTAAATCCTGGGGAGTGCAGGAACCGGACGAGAAGGGGCAGATTCGTTTCGAGCACACGGTGGAGCATGTCGAGATGTGGTCGAGCGTGACCGGCCGCCAGCCGGTGAAGTTCGATAGTCGTACCGACGAGAAAGCGCCGGCTGAGTACGAAGGGGTTCAGGATACGATCGGCAAGCCCTTGAGCCAGATCACGATGGATTCCCACGGCAACATCAAACGCCGCGTCGACAAAGTGCCGCAGATTGATCTGGGAATAGGTGGCTTGGTCGTCCCGATGCCAGCCAAGCCAATTAGGATCGGGACCAAGTGGAAGACCGAGTCCACCGTGCAGGTTCGGTTGCAGGACGGCACACCGCAAGCCATTAAGACCCAGCTGTTGTATGAATTGAAAGGCGTGCAAACCGGAGTGGCCACGATTGGCGTGCGCACCGAGGTGTTGACGCCGGTGACCGATTCCCGCATTCAATCCCAGTTGATGCAGAAGGTCATCCAGGGGGAGTTTAAGTTCGATATCGACGCTGGTTGTCTGCTATCGAAGGAGATCCATTGGGACGAATCGGTGGTTGGATTTAGCGGGCCGGATAGTAATATGAAGTATGTGGCCCGATTCACCGAGCGGTTGGTCCCTGAGCAGCCAGAGACGGCGCGGCGGGAGTCTCGCGCACCACGCACAAAGCGTGCCCAGACGAAACGCTAACGGCAACGCCTGGGGACGAGCGAAACACACTGCAGGTGTAATAAGATGCCCTTTCCCTTCCGATGGCCAGCCGCCCCGTTTGCGCGATGGGTGGGCATCGTGGCAATCGGCGCTTGCTTGGTCTCCGGTCTCGTTCTGTCGGGGCAGGACGAGCGGATTCGAGGGTTGCTTGCCAACACGTTGCAGCTTTCGTTCGTTACGTGTTGTGTGTCGATCCCCATTGCGACGATCTTGGCTTGGTTATTATTTCGCACGGATGTGCCGGGGCGTCGCGTCGCCTTGCTCGTGCTGCTGACGCTGCCGGTTATTCCATTGTACGTGCAGACAGCGGCATGGGATGCGGGCTTTGGCAGCCAAGGGTGGTTGGCGAGCCTTTCGAACAGCCATGCCGCGCCTTGGCTGAAAGGCATGCGTGGCGCGATTTGGGTTCATACGCTGGCGGCGATTCCCTGTTGTGTGGGGATCGTGGGGGCTGGCATGTGGTGGGGCGCGTCCGCATTCGAGGAAGACGCTCAATTGAGCACGACGGATTGGGGCGTCTTTCGCAAGGTGACGTTACCGAATGCCGTGTTGGCCATTGCCGTGGCCGTCGTTTGGACGATCGTGCATGTGTTGGGAGAAGTGACCGTCACCGACATCTACCAAGTGCCGACTTATGCGCAAGAGCTGTTCGTGAACTTTGCCCTTGCGGACGAACTGGGGCCGGACCGTAATGCGGCCACCTTGCGTGGACTTGTGGCCGTCTTGGGGGGGGTGGCATCTGCGGCCTTGCTAGGCTGGTGCTGCCTGATGCGTAGTCCCTTTCAAGACGTGAGGCGTGGCACCTGGCGAACGCGGCCCTTGCGGCTGCGCGGTGGACGCGGGCGAGCCCTGATGGTCATCACGCTGGCCGTGGTCGGCTTAGCCGTGGTGCCCATTAGCAATCTGATCTACCAGGTGGGCGAGGTGACCACTTGGCGAGATGGCCAAGCGGTGACGTCCTGGGAGGCGGCCAAGGCGTTGGTGATGACCGTCACCAGTCCTTGGGAGAATCGCGATGCTTTGGGGTGGTCGTGCACGATCGCCGGTGTTTCGGCGGCCGTCTCCGTGATCGGGGCCTTGATGTGTGTCGGCTGGGCGGGCCATTCCTCCGCGCGCGGTGCCTTGATAGCGACCGGGGCGGTGATCGGACTGGGAGTTCCCGCGCCGTTGATCAGCATACTCGTGCTCAAGGGAATGCATGCGGGAACCGGGCCAGGGTGGACGTACTGGTACGACCATACGATCTTAGCGCCCTGCTTGGCATTGGTCCTGCGATCGTTTCCCTACGCCCTATTGATTCTGCTGGCCGCGGTTCGAACCATGGGGACGTCCCTACTGGAAGCCGCCGAGTTGGATGGCGCGGGGCCGTGGGCCCGGTATTGGCATGTGACCTTGCCCCAAAGGATTCCGGCGGTGGCTCTAGCGTATGGAGCGGCTTGGATCGTGGCTGTCGGCGATCTGGGAGCCAGTTACGCGGTGCTCCCCCCGGGTATCGAGACGCTGGCCCGCCGTGTCCTCGGCTGGGTCCACTATGGCGTGGAGGATCAGTTGGCTGCCCTTTGTCTGAGCACTTGGCTGCTCTTAATGGGCCTTGTGGCGATTGTCGGGTGGAGTGCGAAGCCGATGTGGGGTTCCATGTCGTCGGGTTCGCCTCGCACGGTGCGGCCCAAGACGCTGAGGTTGCTGGTTATGGTGGCCGGTTCGTTGACGGCGGCGACTGGCGCGGGATCGGAACGCGTTCGGTTTTCTCGCGACGGTAAGACGCACCAGGTCGAAGGGGAACCATGGGTCGGCGCGGAAGATGGCGGTGTTCTGCTATTAGCGCCGGATGGCGTGTTGTGGATGTTGCAACCAGACGAGATTCAGACGCGTGAGAAACTCGATCAGCCCATCCCCTGTTTGAAACGCGATGCATTGCAAGCTCGGATGCTGGCTGAATTACCTCCAGGGTTTTCCGCTCATCACACGGCTCACTATTTGATTTGTTACAACACGTCGCTAGGCTACGCTCAATGGTGTGGTGCCCTCTACGAACGACTCTACCGCGCGTTCTTTAATTATTGGGAACGTCGCGGCATCAAGCTGCAAGAACCCAAGTGCCCGCTCGTCGTTGTGATCTTTCGTGATCGCGAGCAATACACGCAACATGCGCGCGGCGAGGTTGGGGATGCCGTGGGTTCAGTCGTTGGTTTTTACAGTTTACTCTCCAATCGAGTTACGATGTTTGATCTAACGGGGGCCGAGGAGCTGGCTACAACGCGTTCGTCCAGTCAGTCCGCGGCCAAGGTCAATCAGGTTCTATCCCTACCGAATGCGATGCCGATGGTCGCCACGATCGTGCATGAAGCGACCCACCAGCTGGCCTTCAACAGCACCATGCATGCCCGCTTGGCCGATATCCCACTATGGGTCAGTGAGGGCATGGCTGAGTTCTTCGAAGTGCCTGATTTGTCCAGCTCCAAGGGATGGGGGGGCGTCGGAAGTATCAATCGTCCGCGTTTCGATCGATTTCGTCGGTATCTGTCCGCCCGTCCGCCGGGATCCTTGAAGTCACTGATCGCGGACAACAGTCGCTTGCGGGATCCTCGTCAGGCGCTCGATGCCTACGCGGAGGCCTGGGCATTTACCTACTATCTCCTGCGGAGGCATTCTCAGAAATACGTGGTCTACCTGAAGGCGCTCGCGGAAAAGGAGCCCTTGGTGGAGGATTCCGCCACGGAACGCATTCGCCTGTTGGAGACGACGTTTGGGGCCACCGTCGATGAGTTGGATGCCGAGTTTCTTCGCTTCATCATCAGCCTCAAGTAGCAGCCAGGGCCGTTGAGGGCCCAACGCGCGGACGGCCATCTGCAGGCGACGGCGCTGCGGCCGCATAGACGCGGCAGGGCGCGAATCGGTATAGTGGCATCACATTCAAGGGATTTTTTGCGCATTCAAAGCGACATACAGGAGTACGTCTCATGTTCGGTTTCCCATTTGCTTGGCCGGATACCTGGATTGCCATGGCTGCCATGCTGATGATCGGCAGCATCGTCGGTGTTTCCTCGGCCGTGGAGCGGCGACCGTTCGGTCAGACCGCTGACGGCGAAGCTGTCGAGGAGTTCACGCTGAAGAACGCCAGTGGTTGCCTGGCCAAATTGATCACGCGAGGGGCCACCTTGACCCAATGGCACGTGCCCGATCGACAGGGAGTGCTGGCCGATGTCGTGCTAGGTTTTGACGATGTGGCCGGATACGAATCGGATCGCAATCAGCATTTCGGCTGCACGACGGGACGGGTCGCCAATCGTATTGCCAAGGGAGAATTCACCCTGAACGGCAAGGACTATCAATTGGCGATCAACAATGGCCCGAATCACTTGCACGGTGGTATTTCGCGGAGTTTGGGCAAGGTTGTCTGGCAGGCCGAACCTTTCACGCAAGCGACCGCGCGCGGCGTGCGTTTCTCCTACACCAGCCCCGACGGAGAAGAGGGTTATCCGGGCAAGCTTTCGGTGACCGTCACCTACACCTTGACCGACAGTGGCGAGCTGAGGATTGACTATACCGCGATCACCGATCAGGCCACGCCCATTAATCTCACCAACCATTCCTACTTCAACCTGGCCGGCGCTGGTGCCCCCACGGTGCTCGATCATCGGCTCACCTTGAATGCCGATCATGTCACGCCCGCCGATGACACGCTGATCCCCACCGGGGCCATCGCCCCCGTGCAGGGTACTCCGCTGGATTTCTTGCAGCCCCACGCAATTGGCGAACGCATTGCCGAATTGGAGAAAACGGCCTACTTGGGATACGACCACAATTTTGTGCTGCGCGACTTGTCGGAGCATCAACGGAATGAGGGAGCGACCAAGCTGCGTTACGTGGGCCAATTGCAACATCTGGACTCAGGACGCGTGATGAATGTCTGGACAACCGAGCCTGGTGTACAGTTTTACTCGGGCAATTTCCTGTTCGGACAGTTGGGTAAAGGGGGCAAGTCGTATGCAAAACGCAGCGCTATTTGTTTGGAGACCCAGCACTTTCCGGATTCCGTTCATCATCCCCAATTTCCAACCACCGTGCTGCAGGCTGGCGAGACCTACCACCAGACGACCATCTATGGATTTGGAGTCGCCAAGACAGATCCTTGATCGGTGATGGCGATAAATCGTGGCGGCGGGCATCTTGCCTGCCGATGATTCTGTTGTTTTCGTGCCAGTGGAATTTATTGGTTGGTCATCACAGGCTGGAAGCCTATGCCACTGTCCACAGGCTGGTAGCCTATGCCACTTTGCGCTAGCCCGTCTTCAAGCGGTTTTCGATCTGACGCACGGCGTCTCGAATGGCGCAGTCGCCATGGGCAACAGTCATCCGCGCGTCGTCGCTCATCCAGCTGCAGACGCGTTTCTGAGCAGCGACCACGGTGGCATGGCTCCGTCGGCCGAAGTAGGCGCCGATCTCGCTGAGGGCGGCCCGCGTGTGTTTGCGGGCGAGGTACATGGCCAGCATGCGTGGTTGGGTGCTCCCCTTAGAACGCTGGCCCGACTTCAGACTCTGTGCTTGTAGGCCAAACACCTCGCACACGGCCCGCTCGATATCGTCCAAACGGACGGAACTCCCCTTCCCCGTGATCAGATCGGCCAACGCGTCTTGGGCCATGGTGAGGGATACGGGAACTCCCCAGGCCAACGTAGTGGCAAATAAACGATTCAAGGCGCCGCTGAGTTGCCGTGGATCTTCCGGGAAACGATCCACGATCCAATCGACAACGGCGTCGGAGAGCGGTAGCTGCCGTTGCTTTGCCCAGCCACGCAGGATTTCGCTGCGCGTTACCGGATCGGGGAGCTGCAGCTGGCAGACCAGGCCATGGGAAATCCGTGAGACCAGCTCAGGCCCTAGTCCGGCCAATTCCGGGAGCGAGGCGCGGTTCGTGGCCAACACCACCTGCCGCCCACGATGCAAGACAGCGTCGATCGTGAATAACACCTCGTCTAGCGTGGCGCGCTTGTTTTCGAAGAAGTGCACGTTGTCCAGGATCAATACATCGACATCCTGATATCGGCGTCGAAAATTAGGAAGGCCGCTGCCATGAAGGGCCTCTAAGAACATGCGGGTGAACAACTCGGCCGATAACATCAGGCAACGCGAACGTCCGGGCAGCAGTCGAACGGCATGACACATGGCCTCTAGCAAGTGTGTTTTCCCGGATCCCGTCGGTCCGGCAAACAGGAGGGGTGACGTTGTGCCCAGCTGGCGTACAGCCACTGCCGCCGAGGCGTGCGCGATGCGATTACAGTCGCCGACCACGAACTGCTCAAACGTCGACAATGGCCGCGCGGAAGTCTCCCGGGAAGTTTGGGACGCTTGAGTGGACTGCAACGCCCGGGAGCTTTGGGCGGAATGAACCGCAAGCGTGTCTTGGTAAGTCGCAGTGCTCGCTCGCATGGCATCGTCGGCGTCTGCGGCCGTTTCCGCCAACGTCGTGGGCTCGGTGCATTCCCCACTGGCGCTGGTGCTGCGAGTCCGCCGTGCCTGCAGCTGAGGATCCACGCGGAATTCCACGACGGCATCCGGACCCAGGATCGCACGACTGGCGGTCTCCACCTCCCCGCGAAAATTCTGTCGAATCCAATCCAGTGCGAAGCGATTTCCGACCTCCACGCGCACACGCAGTTCCTCGACGAGCAGGCGACTCGTCGGTCCGAACCACATGTCAAAACGCTTCTGCCCCAGGCCGTTGGCAATCGCCAATCGCAGGGCAGACACGATTTCCGTATCGTGGATGGACACGTCCTGTATTCCTCAGCGCGCACGGTGAGCGCAGGGAGCGCACCGCGAGCGCAGTTAAGGGCTTAGTTCGTCAAACTGTCCCACTTAAGGGCCACGGGACAGCCACTGCAATATCTCGGCGACAACTGGAACGGCCCGTATGTGCCACGGCCGAAGTTGTCACCAACGTTGAGGATCGAGCTGCTGATTTTACGCCTGCTAGCTCATCTGTTAATAGGGGGCAGTGGGCCTTCCGGCAAGGAAAATTTTTTTCTTGTCGGTGGACCACGGAATTCTCCGAAGATTCCGCAATCCAAATTGGGATCGACCGAAGAAAAATTTTTTTTCGATCGTTTTGGCACGGGTGGAAAAGCTGTCGGCGCTGGCGCGCGGCAACTGAATTTGCACCCTAAGCCAGTCACGTAAGTTGTTTGTAGATGGGGACTAACGTTGCGATCCCGCGATTTAGTCGCATTAAATTCGCAAGAATATGCGTCGCCGATACATAAAGTACAGCACGCTCCAATACAGCACGAGCATCACGCTACCGGCCAGCAAGGAACGGCCGGCAGGTCCCAGCGCTCCCAGTGCCGTCGGCGCGGCGTCGGCCACCAGAAACCTGTGCAGATATCCGTCGGTTAGACTGACCAGGCAGTAAATGCCGATGGAGTTGGCTCCCACGACGATGAGTGGAAATGCCCAGCGGTGCCAGCCACCGACTTCGCATATCGCCCATATTACGGATAGGATGACGAAACACCAGCCGCCGCTATAGAGCACCCAGCTCGGCGTCCAGATTCGCTTGACGAGCGGGCAAACGCCGCATGCGTTGAGCATCCAACCGCTGGCGATACCGACGAATCCGGCGGCCGCCAGCCACCCGAGCTTGCGCGGATCCGTCCCCCCCCCTCTCAGCCAACGTCCTGCGATTAGTCCTAACAGCATGGTCCCCAGCGTTGGAATAAAACTCAAAGTCGCGTAACCTCCTCGATTGGCCACGAAAGGTGATTCACGCGGAAACTGATTGAGTAGCCACCGATCGGCCGCCCAAGCGGCGTTGGTGTTTTTATTCCAATGTCCGGCGAAGCCACGAAGCTGATGTTCCGTTTGCCAATCACGGGTGATGCCTACCTGTTCGTAAGGGAAGTTCGCAGCAGGCAAGGGATAACAGGCAAACGCCAACCAATATCCCACGAGAATCAGTCCCAGCATCCCCCATTGCAGGCGTGGGCTGGCATGGCCGAGGAGAAATAAAAACAGGTAGCCTAGACCAATCTGGCTGAGGGTGTCCTCGAAGGTCCAGTAGATCTGTAATTTACCGAACGACCGCAGCAGAACGCCTAAGCCGACCAGTGCCATGGCACGCCACATAGCGTGGCCGAGGGCCAAGCGAAACGATTGTCCGCGGGCGTAACGGCTGGCCAGCGAAAAGGGGAGCGCGACGCCGACCAGAAAGCTGAAGGATGGCTGGATTAGATCGTGCAGCGAGCATCCGACCCAAGCCACATGGCTCGTATGGAAGGCGATCCATTGCCACCACCGCTGCTGGGGGAACTGCTCGGCGACCTGCGGAAGGTGCAAGACCTCGGCCATCATCAGGAACATGACCCAGCCGCGGTAGGCGTCCAAGCTCGGACGCCTTACCGGTTGGTTTGGTGATGGGGTAGGTTGAGTGGCGATCGCTGTCCCAGGCCCGGCAGGTGGTTCGGTCATCAATGTGGCCCTCCCCCGGGCCCATCTCCGACCGGCCTACCTCCCATCGGGCTAACCAGTGACGGCGCCCGCGTCAGGCGGTGCCGAATTCCGGGCGGCGCCGGCCCAATTGCGATTGTAAACGCTGCACGATGCTGCTGTGCATCTGACTGACGCGGCTCTCGCTCAAGTCGAGCGTGGCGCCAATTTCCTTCATGGTCAACTCTTCGTAGTAGTAAAGAATGATGATCAATCGCTCGTTGCGATTCAAGCCCTTGGTGACCAGACGCATCAGATCATTTTTTTGAATCCGACGAGTGGGGTCTTCCCCTTTTTTGTCTTCCAGGATATCAATTTCGCGCACATCCTTGTAGCTGTCGGTCTCGTACCATTTCTTGTTGAGACTGATCAGATTGACCGCATTGGCCTCCAGCAGCATTTTTTCCATTTCGCCGAGGCTGATGCCCAGTTGATCGGCCAGTTCCTGTTCGGTCGGGTGTCGACCCAAGCGGGCTTCGAGTCCGCGAGTGGCTTCCCCCAATCGGCTAGCCTTGGATCGGACCAAGCGGGGCACCCAGTCCATGGTGCGCAGTTCATCCAGCATGGCGCCGCGAATTCGGGGAACGCAGTAGGTTTCAAATTTGACGCCACGCGTCAGGTCAAAGGCGTCGATGGCATCCATCAGTCCAAAAATGCCGGCCGAGATCAGGTCATCGAGTTCGACGCCGTCTGGAAGTCGTGACCAGATGCGTTCGCCGTTATACTTGACCAACGGCAGATAGATCTCGACAAGACGATTGCGGTACTCTTGATTGTCGGGATCGGCCTTGAAAGCCTGCCAAAGCGCGTCTCGATCTTCCTTTGCTACGACTGTTGCGGCCATGCAATCCTCCGTGATTGTCGCTCAAAACGGACATCAATCCCTGCCAAGCCATCGCCGGTGCGTCTGGTTGGTTCGGCGAATCATCCCAGATTCGACGACTCCATTCGCGCCTCGATCCAACAGGACTGCGGCTTGGCACTCAAGACCGACACCGATGTCAAACCATTGCTTAGTTTCGTTCTGCCTTCAGTTGCTTCCATTGGTCGCGGAACCGGTACCGCACGGCATCATCCACCGTCACGGCGGCCAAATGGCCCACCCATGCGCCGATCACTGCCATCACGGGGATGCTGGCACAGGCCAATCCCATGGTCGATGCCACGTCCGCGCCGCCGACCGCACCGCGTGCCACCACGACACAGAACCCGAGAGATCCCAGGATGATGGCGTAGGTGCGAGCCATGATCGAGCCCACCGGCCGGATGAATCTTCGAAATCGCTACAACTTAACAGACTGAGTTGCAGCGCCCCAGGGATTATCGGCGAACCGGCAGGAATCACTTCAGCTATTCCAAAACCTTGTATGTTATTCATGCTTTTTCTTGGACAGCGTGCTAGGCGGCTGTTAATTGTCCGGGAACCTTAATGGGGATGGGACGACTTGCCAATTGACTGGCGATTCGATCGAGAGACCGAGCCGCAGGACTGGCGGGGGATTGGGCCACCAGCGGATACGCTGCGGCTCTCGGTTGGCCACCGGCGTCGCTGAAGATCAACGTCGGCTCCGTCGGCACAGCGCCCGCCATAAACGTATTCAGCCCTAGGAAGCGTTGCACGGAGTCTTGGATCCGCCGATACACATCGTGGGCCAGTTCGGCTGACGTCTGATTGATAACGATTCCCACTTCGTTGGTCGGCTCCAGCTGGTCGCGCACGCCTTTAATCATGGCGTAGCCATCCAAAATTGAGTCCGGATCCGATGTGGTAATCACTAAGGAGTGGTCGCAGTACTGCCAGATCCGTTGTGCAAATTCGTCCCTGCTCGCACCCAAGTCGATCAGCACGAAGTCCGCGTGCCGTCCCAACGACTTAAGTTGATCCATCAGGCGATGTTGTTGGATCGGCATGGCGGTTGCTGGAGCGTCCGCGATGGACGGTGCGGGAACGATCTGGATTCCGGCTGGGCCGGGCTGCAAGACTTCGTGAATGGTCCGTGTGCCGTCCCAAATGTCGGCCACGGTATGGAAATGGGTGAGATTGCAGAGTGCGGCCACGTTGCCGTGCTGAAAATTATGGTCCACCAAGACGACGCGACGCCCTTGTTGGCTCAACGCGGTGGCCAAATTCAGGGCAACGGTGGTGGTTCCGACACCGGGTCGGCCACCAGCCACGGAAATCAAGCGTGGGGGCGTACCTTGTGGTTTGGAGGCGGACGGCATCAGTCGCCGAATAAGCTTGCGTAGTTCGTACGCTTGATCTCGTACTGCCATGGTTTTCCATCCCATCCTTGCTCAGCCATTCCGTCGATGTTTTCGGGTCTCGTTCCGGCGTAGCATCATCGGGCTGCTTCACGGCCCACGATCTGGCGCGCCAATTGACGTGCGTCGGCATTGGAAATGTCGTCAGGCACGTCTTGGCCATGAGTTACATAACTCAAAGGCAATTCACTGTCCTGAAACAACGGAAGCAGGTTTCCCAGTCCGGTTGCCTCATCCAGCTTAGTCAGTAGGAGGGCGGTGGCCCCCACTTGTCGAAAATGACGAGTTGTCTTCAGCAAGCTGCTGCGACTGCTGACGGAACTCAGCACCAGATGTACTTCATCGGCCTTGGCCACCTGCAGCAGATCCCGGAGTTCCTGGATGCGCGCCTCGTCGCACACTCCCCGTCCAGCCGTGTCCATCAGGACTAAATCCAGGTGCCCTAGTCGTGCCATGGCTTCCGGCAGCTCTTGCGGATGGGTCACCACCTCCATGGGCAGGTCGATGATATCCGCATACATGCGCAACTGATCGATGGCGGCAATCCGATAGGTATCGACCGTAATCAGACCCACCCGCCGTTGTTCCCTTAGATGGAAATTAGCGGCCAGTTTGGCGATGGTCGTGGTTTTTCCGACTCCCGTGGGACCAATCAGAGCAACAAGTCGCGGGTGGCCCGGCACCACTTGAATTGGTCCATGGATGCGGATCTGGGATTCTACCAAGCGCGCCAGTCGCGACCGGAGAACCGGCAGGTCGTGCTGTTCGCGCGGAGGGCTCTCCTTGACCACTCGGTTGACCAAGTCGCGTGCCACGTCATCGTCCAGCTCCGCGTCCAGCAAATCCGCGAACAGTCGAAACACGGAGTCTGTCCAGACGCTGCGGACATCCTGTTGTTGGCGAACGAGGTGATTCACCTTCGATTCCAGATCGGACAGTTGCGACTTTAAGTCTTCTCGATACTTCTCGCGATAGTCCAATTCATGCGCCGGAGGTATGGCATCGCGTTCGACGAGTGGTGGACCCGCAGTCTCGGGGCGAGTCCGCTTCGGCCGCGCTCCTCGTCTGGTATCACGGGACACGCCCTCGATATATCGACTGGGAAGTTCCGCCCCTTCCACGGCCGTCACTTCCACAAACCGTTGTCCGAACAGGCGTTGAATCCAGTTTCCGGAGACCTCTCGCGTCTGTAACACGGCTGCGTCTGGCCCCAGGTCATCGCGCACGAGGTGCAGCGCTTCTTGGATACTGGCGGCGCGATACGATTTGATGACCATATTGTTGTTCGTCCGTTTTAGGTCGCATCCGTCACAAGGCCGACGGCATCAATCTTGGTGTCGCGCGTCACTTCGTTGTAACTCAACACATGTAGGCGTGGCAGCTGCGCCGCCGTCATCTGCCGTAAACCGGGTCGAATCTGTGGGCTAACCAGCAAAACCTCGGGCCGACCAGCCGTACGTAACTTCTGGATCTCTCTGGCGATGACCTCACACGTTTTCTCGACTGCGGCTGGCGACATGCGTACAAACAAACCTCGCTCGTTGTGTTCAATACCAGCGGCCACCCGGTCTTCCAAGGCCGGATCCAGCGTCACCACATGCAGACGACCTTCCGCATCCCGTAACTGGGTCGAGATCGTACGTGCCAAGCGATGACGAACATACTCGGTGAGCCATGTCGGATCTTTCGTACGCGAGGCATAGTCCCCCAGCGTCTCCAAAATCAAGGCCAACTGGCGAATGGGGACGCGCTCTCGCAAGAGCATCTGTAAGACCTGTTGCACGTCCCCCAGTTTCATCTGTCCAGGAATCAGTTCGTCCACGACGGCCGGGGTGGTCTTTTTGAGTTCGTCGATCAAGTGCTTGGTTGCGTCACGCGTCAACAATTCGTCGGCGTGCCGTCGCACCACCTCCTGAAGATGGGTGGCCAACACGGCGGCTGGCTCCACGGGTGAGTATCCGAGCAACTCGGCCCGATCGCGGTTGGCGGCCTCAATCCAGACTGCCGCTTGTTGAAATGCGGGATCGCGTGTGGCAATGCCGTCCACGGTTCCAGAGGTCATGCCGGAATCCATGGCCAATAGTCGATCCGGGTAGATCGTCCCCTCGGCCACGGGATTGTTCGTGATCTTGATGCGGTAGGCCCGTTCGTCCAATCGCATGTTGTCCCGAATCCGCACCTTGGGGAGGACAATGCCAATCTCGCCGGCAACGGCCTGACGCACCCCCGTGACACGGGGGAGCAGATCGCCGCCCCGCTTGGGATCCGCGAGGCGGATCAGGCCCACACCGATCTCCAGCTCCATGGGATCGATGGCCAAATAGTCCTCGATGCGTTCTTCCTTGACCTGCTTGTCCGGACGCTGCTGTTCGGCCTGGCGTTGCGCCAGTTGCCGCGACTGCTCTTGGCGGGTAATCATCACCGCAATGCCTACACATCCGCTTCCCAACATCAATAATGGAATCGTGGGGAGATTGGTTAGCCCCAGAATTCCTAAGAAGCCTGCCGAAACCACCAAGGCGATCGGTCTCGAAAAGAGCTGATGCATGAATTCGCTGGGCAAGTTCGATTTTTGCGTACTGCGCGTGACCAACAGACCGGCGGCCAATGACACCAAGAAGGCGGGAACCTGACTGACCAAGCCATCGCCAATGGTCAGACGCGTGAAGAGTGCTCCTGCCTCGATCAGGCTCATCCCCCCCTGCCCGACTCCGATCACTAATCCGCCCACGATGTTGACAATCGTGATCAC
>SXHS01000068.1 GCA_005773145.1 Planctomycetaceae bacterium
ACGATCCCGCCACGCGTGGGGGGAACGCGCCCGACGGCCGCAAGGTCAAGAGCACCATTCATTGGGTCTCCGCTCCCCATGCCGTCACCGCCGAAGTACGACTGTACGATCATCTGATGTGTAAAGAAGACCCGGAGGATGTCGCGCCGGGGGAGGATTTTCTTAAAAACATCAACCCTCAGTCGCTGCAAGTGCTCAACCCGTGTTATCTCGAACCCAGTTTGGCGGAGGTCCCCGTGGGCCAACCGGTTCAGCTGGAAAGACTGGGCTACTTTTGTCCCGATCCGGACTCGAAACCGGGGCAGTTGGTTTTCAATCGTACCGTCACGTTGCGCGATGCTTGGGCCAAGCTCCAACAACGCGACGGTTGATATAGGCTCATCAAGTCAACTTGAGAGTGCGTTTGCACTAATCGGCCAGTAGTCGCAGGCCTTTGGGGAGCGCTTCGCCAAAAACGCGGTCCGCCTCTTCGCTGTCCAGTTGGCCAACCTGGTCGACCAACTGGATGTAGTGGGCGGGGACGCTGTGATGGGCGAACCACGCCAGACAGCGAGCCCGCAAGTCTTCAGGCAGATCGCGATAACGATCCCCCGTCTTGCGAGCCATCAGCATCACCGCTAAATCGGTGGTGCTGTCGGTTGGGTTGGCCATGAGCAACGCCTCCAGCCAAGTGGCGACCGTCTCCAGGGAAACCATTTCATTCAGTGGTCCATAGGCAAGCGTGCGACTGCCGATCCGACCCAGCGCCCAGACCATGGCCGGGCGAACCGTCTGCAACTTCGGATGCGACATCAAGGCCACGATATTGTTCCCCAGCTGGCTCTTGGTTTCACTGGTGAGCAATTCCAGCGACCCTAGCAATCGCCAAACCTCGGTGGACTCTTGGATCGCCAAGGCCGGTTCGGCCGATTTACTCTTCCCTGTGGCAAATCTCTGTTGCAAGGCGCGGATTGCCGCTACCAGCGGGTCGGCGAGCGCCCGCTGTTGACCGGCTGTCAGACCTCCGGCCACGCGGCGCCACAAGACGAGCGATTCGGTACGGCAGGCGGGGGCATGGTGGAACAGACGTCCATGAACGGTGCGCCACGTCTCCGAGACGCGCCAGTCGTCTACGGCACAACCATAGCCAGGACGCAAGGAAAATCCCAACAGGTTGAGCCAGCGGGTTTCGTGCATGGCGCTGCGCCGCCGACCGTCCGCAAACTCCATCAAGGTCTCCCACAGCCGCCGCAAGAGCGAAGGGGGCCACTGTTGACGCTCCATGGCCAAGCGGATGGCAAGTTGCTTGACGAGGCCCTGGGGATCTTCTTTGCCGTGTGGTCCAAAAGTGTCGGCAACACACGCGTAACAAGGGGACCAACTGGCCTCATCCCATACCCCGGCGTGTGCTCCCACTCCAACCGTTGCTTCCATGTCGGTCTGCGTGGCGGCGCGGATGTCGAATTGGAGTCTCCAAGTGCGATCCCCATCAGCCTCGCTACACCACAACTCCATGGTGCCAATCTCTGTCAGGCGGGCATGGAGGTGGACCCGCGCGGTTTCCGCACGCTTACTGCGCTGCACGCGCAGGACGGTACGGATCGGCGGCAACGGCGTCATGTGCAAGGGATCCACCTCGTGAACTTCACCCGGTGCGTCGGTTAGCCGTGTGCTGGATGTCAGCAACGGGAACTCGGCCGGCTGAGATATCAGCAACTCCCAGACGCGATCGGTCAGATGAAAAGCGTCTCCCGGTTGGGCACTTCCTGGTACCAGACAGACAGCAGCGGGAGGATCACTCTCCACGCCAATGTAGTAGGCGCGGGCCAAGTCCGCCGCGATGCGCACCCCTTCTCCCCGGCGTACCATGCCGAAGTACGCTGCACCACGGGCCACGGCCAGATCCAAGCGATCGTTGTCCAGGACGTGCAATTGCCAATGGGGATCATCAGAAAACCAGCCGCGCACCGTATCCAATAAACGCTGTCGCAGTATCGGCGAAGCCATGACTCCACCATTGAACAGCATGATGTCGGGACGCGCGGCGCCAAGCGAACGGTCTGCCGACGCCTCGGCGGGCTCGCGCGCGCTGGCCGGCCCGTGGGCGGTGAGAAACGCCGCCAGGTATCGGGTGACCGCGGCATCCGCCGCGTAGGGGAGACCAAACTCCTGGAATCCCGATTGCCGTCGTGAGGGCTGGTCCTGCAAGGCTACCCGCGGAAAGAATCCCTCCAGGAGAAGCTCGATTACTTCTTGACGCGAGACGTCGACTTGGAGCCCGCCGCCGATGAGCCGCGAGCCGCTTCCGGGCAAGTGAAGACGAAAACTTTCACTCGACTCCTCGCGCAACAAAGACTCCTTGACTTGGCGACATGTACGCACCAACACGTCCCATTGTCGAGGCGATTGCTTCTGACCGATTTTTTCGCTTTCCACAAAATGGGCCAATGCCAGATCCAGGTTGTCCCCCCCTAGGATCAAGTGATCTCCCACGGCAATGCGATGGAATTGCACGCGTGCCGTATCTCCGGAAGTTGAAGCTCCATCCGTCTTGCCTGGTTGCTGTGCGCGAATTAAGGTGAAGTCGGAGGTGCCGCCGCCGATGTCACAGACCAGTATCGTTTGGCCTGGCTGAACGTGTTGCTGCCAATCCTGCGAGTGCTTATGGATCCAGGCGTAGAAGGCCGCCTGGGGTTCCTCGATGAGCATGACGCGTTTCAGGCCCGCTTGGGCTGCGGCGGCAACCGTCAACTCCCGCGCGATCTCGTCGAACGATGCGGGGAGTGTTAGGGCAATCTCTTGATCGGCCAGCGGTTGCGACGGATGCAAATGATCCCAGGCCTGCCGAATGTGCAACAAGTATTGGGCACTGGCTTCAATCGCAGATAGTTTTTTCACATCGGGGGCCGCATGCCAGGGAAGCAGGGGGGCCGAGCGATCGACCCCCGCGTGGCAGAGCCAGGATTTGGCCGATGCGATCGATCGCCCAGGCATGAGCATGCCTTGGTCACGGGCCAGAATGCCGACGGCGCAACCAGGCAAATCGGTCGGATCTTGATTCCAAGGAAGTCGCAAGGCGGCTGATGCGAATTCACCTTCGCCTGCCTGATAGTGAAACGAAGGGAGCGTCTCGCGCGGTTCGATTTCGCCCGCCGCTACCAATTGCGGAATGCGAAACGTCGCGACGCTCCAGGGTTGCTTGTGGGTATCGACATAGGCGACGGCGCAATTCGTTGTCCCCAGATCAATGCCGACCACATATCGGCTCGGTGCCGATTCCGAACCGTCGAGCGCGAGATTGCGTTGCCCTGCCATTGCCATGCCGTCGTTAATGGGCCCCGGGACGCACGTTGAATTCCAATTTCCAGCGGCGGTCCGAGGGGGTGTTCACGCACCAAAGCTCCAGCACGCCCAGTTCGGTGATGCGCGTGAGAAAACGGATCGGCACGTAGGTGCCAGCTTGAGACCCTGCCACAAGTTCATCGGCAGGCAAGATCGTCTCCAAGGGATCGGTTTCCGAAAGCTCATCCTCGGACCAGCGTTCCAGCGTGTCTCCCAACTGGTCGTGACGGCGGACAGACGAACTAAAGAATTGAAACTGGGCCGGCTCGCCGACGACGAGTCCGATTTCTGCGCTGGGGACGGCTTGCTCGGTTCCCTCCTCCATGCCGAAGGGAACCACGCATAAAGCCCGCAGGGGACGACTGGCCCCGGGAATGGCCAAACCGGCCGTCTCGATCCCGACATAATACGATCGCGCCGTGCCGCCACGAATGCGCACGCCACCGTGGCACTTCGACCAACCATAATAGGCGGCGCCGCGGGCCACGGCATCATCCAGGTCCTCGTGATCGTCCAAGGTGATGGGAGCCGGCGCCTGGTCTCCGGCCCAATGAGCCAAAACCTCTTGCAATCGTGCACGCAGCGCGGGGGCCTTGAAGACACCACCGTTGAGCAGCAGCCGTGTTGGGTGCAATATGCGTTCACCTTCCGCCGCATGCGCCTGCAGAAACGCCGCCAGATGACGCGTGATAGCCGGATCCGATTCGTAGGGGAGTCCCAACTCACGAAATCCGCTCACGCGCCGTCGTGCGGGACGATCGGTCGGTTCACAGTGTGGGAAGAATCCATCCAGCAGGATGTTGGTCGCGTCGGCGACGGACAACTCAATCGATACCGTGCCACCAATCAAACGACTCCCTCGTCCCAAGATACTCAAGGGATAATATGTCGGGCCATCGATCGCGAATAACGCTTCTTTTGCGTTGCGACAGGAGTGCCACAGGGCCACCGATTGCCAGGGGTCCAGCTGTATTCCCTGCTGCGAAAATTGTTCGGCTGCCCTATGAGCCAGCGTCAGATCCATGTTGTCGCCGCCGACCAATAAATGACTCCCCACAGCGATGCGCTGTAAGCTCAACTCACCCTGATCGGCAGTCACCCGTACGAGTGTGAAGTCGGTCGTGCCGCCTCCCACGTCACACACCAAGAGCAGATCGTCAACTTTCATGGTTTCCCGCCAGCCATCACGGGAGCTGGCAAGGTACGAATAAATGGCAGCCTGTGGCTCTTCCAACAAAACCAAATGCGGAGAGAGTCCCGCCGCGAGCGCAGCCTCACGCGTCAAGTCACGAGCACTCGCGTCGAACGATGCGGGTACCGTCAACACAACATGTTGGTTCGCCAGGGGCGCATCGGGAAACGCGGTCTGCCATGCACCGGCCAAGTGCTGTAAATATCGGCACGATGCCGTGACGGGAGAGATCTTGGATACGTCGGCCGGCGCGTTCCAGGGCAAGAGGGCTTGATGGCGGTCGACTTGGTGGTGGCAGAGCCAGGACTTGGCGCCACCAACGGTCCGTTGGGGCTCCTCAGCCGCGCGACGGCGGGCCATTTCACCGGCCGCGTCGATGGCCCCGGCTTGCCACGGTAAATCCAAGGCCGAATGGCCCAGTCCGGCCGATGGCGACCCATCCGCCAGATATAGAAATGAGGCGAGGCGTGGCAACGCTTCGACGACCCCGCTATCAACCCACTGCGGAATGGGTAACCGTTCGATTTTCGCTAGCGGCTCGTCCAACGGCGCGTACATCAGCACGCAATTCGTTGTGCCCAAATCAATGCCAACGACGTACTGTGCGGGGGGGGCGGTGGTTTCGAATCGCGGGGCGGTCATTGTCGTATCGGTCAGGTCCGTCGATGTGGGAGGTAAGGGAGATTCCGCTTCTCAGATGGTCCCGCGGGTTATCGTCCTGGCGACGGCTAATGGTTGTGAGTTGGTTCCCAAGTGAACCGAACTCAAGTTAGCCGTTCTGTCCCGGTTGGGCAATGGTTCGATCGCGCTCGCAAAGATCCTTCGCGACCTTAGCGTCTTGGCGGTAGTTGATTTCTCTGACCATCGCCGGACGACTGCTCGAGATCCTGGATGGCTCTTTGAACTTGTTGGCGATCCAATTTGAGCACGGGATCCAACCAATTCGCCCGATCACGTATGTCGAGTGGATCTGCACCGCGAGGCGGATCGAGGCTCACTGGGTCGGCTTGCAGGACGAGTTTCGAGTTGGTGTGCGCCGGCGAGATGTTGAGCAGGCCCGTTTCGACGGTGTGCTCGGATCCCACCAGCACGTGGCCTTCAAATAGCGGTTGATCCGTGGAAGGGGGGGGGGCGATATGAATGCGCGCTCGGACGCAGCCGTGCGAGCCAACGGACGAATCCAATCCGAATCCCGTCTGCAGCCCGATCACACAGGGATGCAACGGAATCACCAGATCGCTCGGCGCGTGGACCCCGAGCCCCCATCCAAAATCGTGCGAGCCGGATCGCAGCGGGCCGCCTTGTACATTGCGATCGACGCGAAAAGGGGCGCCCCGTTCCGGTAGCAGTACGGCCTGACGGCGTTCGGCCGTGACGAATCGGGACACGGGCACCGAATCTGCGGGCCAAACCCGGCGAATGCGCGGCAGGCCGTCCCTGGTCCAGAGTCGTTCGAGGCACCATGCGGTCTGCACGCCGGGTATCCAGCGCACCGAACGGTCCGGACCATCGGCCAGCACGAGATTTGTTTTCGACAGAAGCCCCGTGACTCGCAGTTGCTTGGACGTTTCCATCTGAAACCAGGCGGCCGAGACCGTCTTGTCGAGTGTGAGGTGTTCCGAAAAATAGGATGTCCAAGCATCTGGCGCGGACAGGTGCAGTTCCGCCACTTGATGGAGTGGCACCGTTTGTATGCCCGTGTCGACCAACAGTTGGATCTGGGCGGCATCCACGCGGGCGGATTGAAAACGGATCGGTTGTCCGCGGCGGAGGAAAAGCGTCCCTGGTTCCACCCGATCGACGCCCCGTCGTGCCCAGGCGATGGTCTGGACGAAACGAGCCACAACTCGGACTCTTTGCAGGGGCGAACCGCCGGGCTCGCCGATTTCTACCGCCGGCTCGACCAGGTAGTGGGCCGGTATAGTTGCTTTGCCATTTGTGTTCGCTCCCACGTACCCGACCACCCGACCAGGCAGGCAGTCGCCGTTGACCAATTGCACGAAACTCTGCGGCGGGTCGGATTCGGGAACCGTTCGGTCCAGAATCCAGCGCCACGGATTGGCATGATCGCTCAAGGGCTGTTGGTCCAACGCCAAGGGTTCGTCTGCGGCCTGCCACGGGGTAAGGTAGAAACCGGCGCGGTACGTGCCGTCGGCCAACCTCGCGACGTAGCGTTTCTGCGAGTCCAGCTCTTGCTGCGTCGGCGCGGCCGCATGGGTCGCCCCCCCCACAGCCCCCCAATAGCCTATCCAGACACACAAGCAGGCGTTCCACATGGATTGCGGAGACACCCATTGCCGTTGACGCGAAACGGGCTGGAGGATGAATAATGTCACGGCATCGGTTTTCAATTTCAATTCGTCGTCCATCGGGGTCGGGACCGTTGTAGCACGGAAATGTTGCTCGAACCGGACCTAATGATGATACCAGCCGGCACCGGAAGCCGTTGGAGCGGGGCTCGATCGGCGGCCGTCTTTCTAGCGAACGGCTGTACAGACGGTTGAAAAGGGGCGAAAAAGGTGAATAATGCAGCCTTCGCCGATTTTGGAGTCTTGAGGAGTATAGCATGCCGCTTCTGGTTGTTGGGTCCGTTGCCCTGGATAGCGTGGAAACGCCGACCGATCGCCGTGATAACGTTTTGGGAGGGTCGGCCGTGTTCTTTTCTTATGCGGCCAGTTACTTCACCACCGTGCGGCTGGTGGGGGTCGTGGGGGAAGATTGGCCCGACGCGCACACGCAGTTGTTACGTCAGCGATCGATCGACACCGAGGGGCTGCAGGTCGTCCCCGGCAAGAAAACGTTTCGCTGGCGCGGCAAGTATCTCCCCAATATGAACGATCGCGAGACGTTGGAAGTTCATCTCAATGTTTTTGGCGAGTTTCAACCGAAACTGCCCGACTCCTATCGGGCTTGCCGATATTTGTTCTTGGCCAATGGTTCGCCCCGTCTGCAAATGTCCGTGCTCGATCAGGTCCCCGTCCCACGTTTGGCCGTGGCGGATACCATGGACCTCTGGATTCGCGAGGAGCGCGAGGACCTGATGCGATTGCTGCGGCGCATCGATGGTCTTGTGCTGAACGATAGCGAGGCTCGCCTGCTGACCGATGAGGAAAATCTCGTCCGCGCGGGACACCTGGTGCGGGGCATGGGGCCGAAATTTGTGGTCATCAAGAAGGGTGAGCACGGGGCCATGTTCTTCTCGGAACACGAAACCTACGTACTCCCCGCATATCCTACGGAATACGTGGTCGACCCGACGGGGGCTGGCGATTCCTTCGCCGGTGGTATGATGGGGTACTTGGCTGCCCGAGATGATTTCTCGCCCAAAACGCTGAAGGAGTCCATGGCCTATGGCATTCTCGTGGCCAGCTTCACGGTGGAAGATTTTAGCTTGAATCGCTTGCAGCGCATGGAGCGGTCGGATATCGACATTCGCATGGAGGAGTATCAGCGGATGCTGAGCTTTTAGCGGTCCGCTTGGCGTGCATCTTGAATTCAATGGGCCAGCGTGGCTGCGGAGAGTCGCCGGATGGGTGTGCGGACGTTCGTGGCCATTGACCTCTCGGATGCGGCGGGTGGAGCCGTTCGAGCGTGGTTGCGTCGCATGTCGGCATGTGGTGCCAACGTTCGGTGGGTCGATGGCTCGTCGTGGCACCTGACGCTCAAATTTTTGGGCGATGTGGCCGAATCGCGTTTGTGGGATATTGCGAAATGCGTGGGCCTTGCGGTGGAGGCGACGGAGCCGTTTGAGGTGGAGCTGATCGGTGCGGGCGCCTTCCCGCAACGGGAGCGGCCTCGCACGCTCTGGCTGGGGATCGGGGATGGAAAGGAGTCGGTTATCGATTTGGCGGGAAAAATTGAGACAGGGCTGATTTCCGCCGGTTTCCGCCCCGAGGGACGGGTGTTTCACCCCCATCTGACCATCGGCCGTGTACGAGACGGGCAACAGATCGAACGGCTGGCGGAAGGGCTGGAGCAGGCCCAGGACGTGTCCTGGGGCCGTTTTTCCGTTCAAGAGGTACTGGTACTATCCAGTGAGCTGCGGCAAGCGGGGCCGGTGTACACGCAGGTGGCGTGCTGCGAGCTGGCCGGAGGGGCACGGTAGGTGTGAATTGGGCAGATGCCAGGGACCGGGGGAGACAGCCGCCGACCACGCCGACGAAAACCAAAAAATGATGGGACCAAACGTGTCCCAGGGGTGGTTCACAATAGGGGTGTCAGAAGGGTGGGCGGTAGGCGAGGAGTCCTGGGGGGTACGGGCCCGCCGCGGCTCCGCCGATCATCGCCGGTGCGAGTGGACTTGTTGGGAAATGTGAACAGGGGTATAGTATTGGACGCGAGCGGGGTGGTTCGCGTTTAGAACAAGGAGATTGCGGATGGCCACAACGACAACAACCGGCAACAATCATCGTGGATCCAAGAAGGCAGGGGGGGCGGCCAAGGCTTCGACCACGGCCGATAAGGTCGACTCGATCCTGGACGGGAACTCGGGCCTCAAAACGACCCTGCAGCAGATCGAAAAGCAGTTCGGCGAAGGGGCCATTATGCCCTTGGGGCAGCGTGAGTCCATGCGAGTGGAGGGGATCCCCACGGGGAGTCTGTCGTTGGACATGGCCTTGGGCGGACAGGGCATGCCGCGGGGACGGATTGCGGAAGTCTATGGGCCGGAATCCAGCGGCAAAACGACCTTGGCCCTGCACATGGTCGCCCAGGGTCAGAAAATCGGTGGGATTGCTGCCTTCATCGATGCGGAACATGCCCTCGATCCCGGTTGGGCCAAGAAGTTGGGCGTGGAATTGGATACCTTGCTGGTGAGCCAGCCCAATAGTGGCGAAGAGGCCATGAATATCACGGAGATGTTGATCAAATCCAACGCCGTGGACGTGATCGTGATCGACTCGGTGGCTGCCCTGGTCCCCCGACAGGAGTTGGAGGGGGATATCGGCGACTCGCACGTTGGTCTGCAGGCGCGGTTGATGAGCCAGTCCATGCGGAAGCTGACCGGTGTCATTTCCAAGAGCAAGGCCTGCGTGATTTTCATCAACCAGATTCGTGAAAAAATCGGCGTCATGTTCGGCAGTCCCGAGACGACACCGGGTGGACGAGCACTCAAGTTCTACAGCTCGGTTCGCCTCGATGTGCGCAAGGTTGGCCAGTTGAAGGAGGGTGAGGATGTGATCGGTCAGCGGGTGCGCGTTAAGGTGGTTAAGAATAAGGTCGCGCCCCCCTTCCGAGCCGCCGAATTCGATATGCTGCACACCTCGGGAATCAGCTACGAGGGTGATATCCTGGATCTGGCCGTGCTGCAACGCATCGTGATTCGCAGCGGTGCATGGTTTCGCTATGGAGACCAGCATTTGGGACAAGGCAAGGAAAAGGCCCGCCAATTTCTGGTGGAGAACCCCCAAGTCACGGAAGAGATTAACCAGAAAGTCCTCGCGGCCGGTGGTTACTTCACGGGGATCGGCATTGGGGATCCGGCGCCCGTTGCAACCGACGAATAAATCAGCGGATGATTATGAATACCAACGAACTGCGCGAAAAGTATCTTGAATTCTTTGTATCCAAGGGACACGCTCGACAGCCGAGTGATGTGCTGGTTCCGACTTGGGATCCATCGGTTTTGTTCACTCCGGCTGGAATGAATCAGTTTAAGGATCACTTCTTGGGGAAGGTGAAACTGGACTTCACCCGAGCCAC
>SXHS01000069.1 GCA_005773145.1 Planctomycetaceae bacterium
GAACGGAGCTCGATTCGCTTTGCGCAGTGTTTCGATTGACGTTGGTGAGCGTTCCGAAGTTGAGAGTCATGGAGTCGCCCTTGGCCGATCTGGAGGCGGCGCTACGTACGGCGTCGAACGTGACCATGCTGGTCGTCAGGTCGGCGCTGTTGGCGGTTACGCTCAGGATGTCAAGAATCGAAAATCCACTGTCCGGCACATCCGTCCACGTGGCACTATTGGCGACGCCCTCAGGAACACTAAAGGTAGCGGTATAGGTGACGATCTCCCCAATCGCGACGTTGTTATTCAAAGTAGTCGGTTCGTTGGTGCTGGTAACGGACTTGGCCAGATTAATCGAAGCGGTCTGGACGGTAGCTGGATCGGCGAGATCGGTCGTGGTAAAGTCCGGTCCCCCCTCCGCCCCGGCATAGTGGAAGAGTGTGGCGGTGTTGGTGAGGGACGCGTTGGGGGCGATCGTGCCCATCACTTCCAGGTCGTAGCTGATGATCAGCACGTTCCGACCACTCGTGGCGTGATATCCGTCCAGTGCTCCAGCGTCCGTCAGATCGGGTTGAGCGGAGGTGGGACCGGGATCGGTCAGCTGAACGCCCCCCGCTGAGTCGAATAGCCCGGTACCGAGATTGGTGAAGCCAATTGCGGCTCCCGTGCCATCGCTCACATTCAGATTTAGTCCCGTGCTTGGGATAGCAAACCCCGTCGGTAGCGTGTCCCGCAGGCTGATGTCGATGGCCCCCGTACGACTGTTTCCATTGTCTTCGACCACAATGGCGAAGGTCACGAAGTCCCCCGCATCCAACTGCTGCGCGTTGCTGTTGATGGGGCTTGCGCTCAGTCCGTTCGAGTGAATTGTGCTTGAGCCGCGGAATCCTGCGGTTCCTGGGGGAGAGAACCCGACCGGTCCGACCGTTGTCGGCGTGAACGTATCATTCGAATTGCTGGTCGCTACAACCCCTTTGCGGATGGACAACTCGGGCATCGCTAATTCAATCTGCACAATCGCATCACTCACGAAGTCCGTGGTATTCGTGGTATCCTGAGATCGCCTGGCAATGTTCGTGAGAAAGAGGCCGTCGGCAAACGGCTGATTGCTGGCCGTGACGGTGAATAAGATGTCGATGGTGCGGGACGTGCCGGCCGGCATGTCGAAGTCTCCGTAGTCGAATAGTACGGCATTGGAGACGGGATCGGTGGACAGAATCGGCACACCGCCATAGACGCTGCGGAGGGTGTCGGACGGGCCAAACTTGGCCGTACCGGGGGTTGGGATCGTGTTATCCACGATGTCGGAGAACGCTGTGATTTGCGTGGCATTCAGGACCGGCAACGGCAAATAGTCCGACAAGACCAAGTCCTCAAAGTCGGATGTCGGCACGGTCAACTGCAATCGGTAGGTGACATGATCTCCTGGTGACAACCGAAGCGGGGAGGGGAGGGTGGTAGTTCCGTTGACCGCGTAAATCGTTTTGACCAACGCTCCTGCTGGAACGCTGATCTCGGTTTGACTGGTATCCGCCTCCGATTGTCCCGTGGTGGTTACGTTTGTGTAGGACATCACGTCGCCGCTAATCGAGACCAGGTTGTCCAGCCGATCCCCCTCGTCAACGGAGAAGTCGCCAGAGGGAAAGTTGTCTGTGAAGCGCTCTTGTACGATGGTGCGAAATGTGATGATCCCGGTCGTGGGACCGCCATCAAAGGCCGCAGCCGACGGATCCGGGCCACCCGTACCGGTCACTGGCACAAGACCACCCAGCAATATCCCGTTCCCGGTTCGTGCAATCAGCTCGTCGGAAACGCGAAACGCCAGTTCTTGCGTGCCGTCGATCGGCGCAATAGGGGTGATAGCGCCCGTGAAATGGTCAACGATTGAGTAGTTGGCCGCGTTGAGATTGCCGGACGTACTTGCCGTATGCTCCACAACCTGTAGCTGCGGAGTGAATGCCAAGTCGAATCTTTGCCCGTCCGATAGCACATCGTTCACGACGACGTTTTGAAAGGCGAAAAAGTCAGAAACTTGAAACGAGATCTGATACTCGAGCGTGTCACCGGGACTGAGTCCATTGCCGTCCACGTCGTTAAAAAGGGCTACGGATTTTTGCACGGCAATGGATTTTGGGGTCAGGACATGTTCTGGACCAGCCGCATCGACGGCCGCATTGTCGATCCCCGCCGCATCTCGGCTATCGATGGGATCCCAATCCCCTAGGGCAGCGGCATGGTTTGGGCTCGTGGCGTCATCGCCACTGGAGGGGGCGATCACGGTCTGGCCGTTCGCGTCGCGAAAGGGAACGAAGTAGGTGAAAGTCACGGAGGCGTCGTTGGTGGCCGCTGTACCGGCCACCGTAGGAATGGTCACGATGAGCTGATTGTTAGGCGCATTCGCTGGGGTTGTCGGAGTCGTTGTGACCGATCCGGCGGGCGTGATCGTATTCACGCTGATCAGCTGGACATTGTTCGGCAGTCGGTCGGTAATATCAAGATTCGTAATCGTCTGGCCGTTAGCGACATCTAAATCAATACGATATTGTCGCGGGAAGTTTGGTCCTGTTGCCGTTTCGTCCTCAGGGCCAAGGTAGGTCTTGGTGAGTTCCAACAAAGTGGGTTCGATGGCGGCGACGGTCGACCACGATGTCGCCGCACTGGCGGGGTCACTAACGAGACTCGGGTCGGTCGCCGGATTGGACAAGGCGTCGTTCCCGTATTGGAACCCCGCACGAGCGCGCAGCGTCAGCAATTGTCCTAAGTCGGCCAGGTCGGACATTTGCAGGCCGATGTCAATCCTCGCCATGGGCTGAGCAGCGGTGAACGAACCGAAAGGGAGCTGCATCACGATCAACCGGTCTCCCGTCGGACCGGAAATCGACAGGGGAGCGCCCGCGCTATTGACGGCATAAGGGTGCAGTACACTCCCCGTGCCGCCGCCGCTATTCGGGAAGGTAAGAATGGTCGTGGTGACCGGCGCTCCGAGGTACTGCGCCGAAACAAAGCTCAAGCCGTCGGCGCCGACTCCATTCACCCCGTCCGCGCCATTCACGGGGAGATACAGGTCCACAAACGGACCGAATCCCGTGTCGCTGGAATGCGAATTGTCGAAGGTCGCCTCCAACTGTATCGCTTCACCGATCATGACCCGTGGTGGAGCTTGCAAGGTGACTGCAGGTTGGGCGGCCAAGAGACGACGGTCTTCGAGAGCTTCCAGCCGCAACCTGCGGCTGCGTTGAGCGGATCGGTTGCCAGGATGTGACGGTCGTCGTGTAAACATGATGGCGTGTCCTTGCGAGCTATTCCAGATCCGAGAGCGATACCGTTGATGGGCAATGTGTTGCGTCGTCGTCCGTTCTCAATAGTTCCATTGAATTCCGACGTTCAGGCCATGGACCCAAGCGTCGGACGAATGAACGACGAATCGCGCATTCTCTGGAGCCGATGTGGGTGGAGGTAACGCGGCGGGGTCGATCTCGCCGCTGATCTGCGCTGGTGCCTGCACCACGTCATTGAGATGCATGATGGTGTAGCCGACATGCATCCAGAGACCGCCTCGCAGACAGCGGCGGAGCGTCACATTCAATTCCGGGATCCAGGCGAACTCGGTCTGATCATGCGTGCCCAAATCGGGAGGCAGGGCCAAAAATCCCCCCGACGACTCGGACTCGACATCGTCCAGCACCGAAACCTGGGTCCGTCCGCGAACCGTCACCCGCTGATGGACGAGTCCCAAGGCCAGCAGGGCCCGGGCATCCAACCGCCACGCGTTTCGGATACCGGTGTAGCTGAGTCCCAGTGGCAACACGTGATAGTCATTGGTGGCCCGAAAAATATCTTCCACCAAGAACTCAGTCCCCGGAGCAATCAACCCACCGGCCTCTGGACGAACGCGCTCGGTAATGGTGATTTGATCTTCGTAACGCATGTAGCGATAACCGGTGAAGAACTCCGTGGCCCGACAGCCGTTTCCTTCCACACAAAAAAACGCGAGCGGTTCGATCCCGTAAAAACGCCGCTTGTAGTGGGCATGCAGCGATCCGTCGGCCACACCCGCCAGGCTGAGGATCTGCGCATCCGATTGGCCGTCCGCGTCCGTGAACGGCCTCGCTAGAATAGGATCGCCGGCCTCAGACTCCATGTGCCAATCGTCGCTGCGGTCGAACAGAAAAAAGCCGCTGAGTTCCATTCGCGAGAACGGACCACTCTCCATGAGCTGGCCCGCTCGAAAACGCATTCCCGCTTGGGGCCAATCGCCCACGACTTCATCCCCAACAACCGTTTGCGTGCTCGGATCGCTCGATTGGCCGACACTCGCCAACGGCGTGCCCACGGGATTCGATGTCAGCAATCGCGGCAAGTAGACGTTGTCGAGGCCCCACAGTAAGTACTCAACCTCGAGATACCGATTGGGGAGAGACGGTGGGGCGGCCGCCAGGGATAGCGACGCCGATTCCGCCGGCGCTGGTAATAACGGCTGGGGTTCCAATACAGGTGGTGGTTGGGCACGGCTGGTCTGCCACCCGGACCCCAGCAGAGCCAGCAGAGCCAGCAGGCCCAGCATCGCGAGTCGTGCAAGTGAGATCGTATAATGGCGGTTGTGGCGCATGGTGATGGATCGGAAGGAGATTCAGGATAAGGCGGGGCGAATGATATGGAGCCTGCCATCAGCGGTAAAGGCCACTCGCGGACTTACGGCCGCATGCTGATTGCGTTGCATGCGCGACCCGCGATGCCGGTGCTGTCTGGGTGCGTGTGTTTCTCACGCAGAGTCGCAGAGAACATCTCGCTCCTGGCCCACCGCGTCGCTGTGTCTCCGCGTGAGCCTTTTGTCCCTGCCAGCATCAAGACGACAATCATGGACCGCTGGTTGTGGCCAGGGAGCTGGGAGTGTCGGTGAAACGGACGTCGCCATCGTGTTGCGTCTGCGATAGTCGCAGCAACACGATGCGGGTGGTGCTCGATTTCGAATCCGACGAGACAAAGAAGTCCTTGCCGGCGCCTCTAGGGGGCTGCGTGCTGGTGACGACTAGCGTCTGGCCGGGAACGATGTCGATGCCGATGCGTAGATCGTCCAGGACGAACCGTTCGCGGCCGGACTGAAAGCGAAACGCGCCGCTGTCGGCCAGGATCCGTTGCCGCGTTTGACCGTGTTGGATTTCAGGCGTGAACTCCAGGCGAACGCTCCCATCGGGTCTCGGCTGCGATGAGGCGGCCAAGACGCATTGGGCCTGTTGCAACGTCAGGCCGCGCGTGACACCTTGGTGGCTGCGGAACACATTCAGCTCAGGCACTATCGTGGAGGTCACGATCTCCTTGCGATCGCCAGCCCGCACTTGCAGTCGGCGATAAACGGGTCGAGATACGGTTTCGGACTCGCTACTCGAAATGCGATCGCCAGCCGTGTGCTGTTCATCCAGTTTGGCGCGTAAGACATCTGGGAGTTGCACGCCCACCACACCGACCCGAAACCCGTTCGCCCCCAATCGCTGGCGGGTCTCGATGGGGAGAATCGTTTCGTCAACCTCGCCCCACAATCGCTCTTGCAGCCCGTCGTCGTGCGAGGGCACGTGCAAGGTTGACAACTCCCAGGCCACGCTGTCAATCGACATCCTAGGGATCGGTAGTTCCAGCGAACTGCGGTCGTAGTCCTGCCACAGCGAGCATCCTACGAGCAAGGGTAGCAGCAGCAGAGGCGCACTAGTTGCCAACTGCCGGTTCCCGAAGCGATGCTGTCGAATGAGCCAACCTAAGGCATGCACGAGCGTCAATCACCGAAAAGATTGGAGGATGAGAGTAGGTCGCGACCACGCGGGGCCCGACACCATCGCGGCGGGATCGTACGGAATAGTCGCGGCGCCGTCAACTCAGTCTTCGCATCCGCCATCCGAACGGTATAGGAGTTTCTTAGTGGAGCTGCGGCGAACCCATGCCAGCATGGCAGCGGCTCCAGCGATGAGCATGCCGGTCGACGGCTCCGGTATCGAGCCCACTACCGGCAACCCACTAACGCCCGGTGATAGCACGCCCGCGCTATTCACCACGAAGCCACCCACGGTTCCACTACCCGACAGTGTCCCGGCCAACAGATTGAGGGTTCCCGTCGCCGACGTCGGGGTGCCTTGAATGATCAGCTCGCCGCTGCCGGTCTTGTTCAAGGTTTGACCGAGCAAGTTGAGAGCGCCATTGAGCGTCAGGCGGCTACTGGTATTCACGGACAGGTCCGTGGGGTCGCCTAAATTGAGGGCCGAGTTAATGATGTGCGCGCCTTGTTGCACTTGGGCTGATGCATTACCGGTGGCGGCTTCCAGGCGTAACGAGCCGGATCCCGATATCGTATAGGCTTGGCTGTTGTTAAAGATCATGGATCGAACCGTTCGTGCTGCGTTGTTCGTAATAGTCCGTGGTGCCGTGATCTTACTCCCGAAGGTGGCGATCTCAGACGTGGTATCAGGGACCGCCTGGGCAAACCAGTTGGCGGAAGTGGCCCAGTCTTGCGACGTATCCACATTCCAAAACGAGCCGGCCAAGGACGTGTTGTTGCGAACTTGCGTGACGACGGTGGCGGCAACAATCTCACCGACATCGGGAGGCTGAGTGGACGTGCCCACATCGGTAAAGAGGTTGGCTTGACTGGCTTCAACTGCAAAGAAGGCTGGCGTTACGTTAGCAGCAAAGGTTCCAGAGGCCAGCAAGACGCCGTTGTGGAAGCTGCCCGTGTTGTTCAATTGACCGTCGTCGGACAGGTCCCCCAGCAAGTCCGTGAAGTTCCAGGGCACGTTACTGGTACCCGTGAGTCCCGCCACGGCAGGCGTTCCATTTTGTCCCGGCTGCGTGGCACCTCCAGGCACTCCCACGTCATAAAAGAGCCCTTGCGGGCCCGGAGCGGCGATCGGAACTTGGCCGAACAAAAGCTCAAAGTGGCTGCCGCGATTCGTCCAAAAAGGATTGGTGCCATTGTCGAACGAGGGCTGGAATCCGGCTGTGGGAATCCCCGTTGCCGTTCCAGTTGGCGCCTGGAAGGTAGGGCTGCTCGCGATATTAACGACCCGCGCCACCGCGCCGGCCAAGCCGCGATGCGTGGCCTTGGACGTCAGTTGCCATGTGCCGCCGCTATTCACATTGGCGGGGTTGGCGTAGGTCACGTCGAGTGACAGATTGACCGTCTGCCCCGTGGCCGGCCAAGCTGCTGCAGAGAGGAATAGTGTACAGAGGTATACTATATGTGGATTTCGACAACGGGACATGGTCTGGACTCCAAGCTCGCATCCCCTGAGTAAGCTCGCATCCCCTGAGTTGCAGCGCCTCAGTATACCTGCTCGCTTCGGAAAGAACAATTGTCATTCAGGCGGAGCGTGGAGGAGGCCAATCAACGGCGGCCGGACTCGGAAATCAGGTACTTTGCCACAAAATCCTCGTTGAGGGTGACGCCGAGTCCCGGCGAGTTCGAGGCCTCGATCTGCCCGTCGCTGGCCTGCACGCGTTCATGGGTCAACTCATTTCGTAACGGGGAGTCCTCGACACAATCTTCAAACAGAAACGCGTCGCGGCATGTGCTGAGCCAATGGATGCTGGCGGCTACCGTGACCGGGCTCGTGTAGCAGTGATTGCAGAGGCGTGCCCCAATCTCTTCGACGCGCTGCTTGATGTAGTTGGCATCGGTGAAGCCGTTGCGTGACAGGTCCACTTGATAGACGTCGAGTGCTCGCGCGTCGATCAGCGGGCGCCAGGCCGATCGGCCACACTCTTCTTCCCCCCCTGCGATCGGAACTGGGGAACGATCGCGGAGCCAGCGATAGCCTTCCACATCATCGGGTCTCAGGGGTTCTTCTAGCCAGCCAATGTGGAAGTCAGCGAACGCGTGAGCCCGCTGCAGAGCCGTGCGGGCGTCCCAGACACAGCCGGCGTCGATGAGCACGATGCCATCGTCCCCCATGCCTTCGCGGGCCCCCTGCACGAGTTCTAGATCGAGAGACTCGCTTTGTCCCATCGGCTCCCAGCCAAACTTCACCGCACGGTAGCCGGCTTCTCGCCAGCGTTGTGCAATTGCCTTGGTTTCCCGGCCGTTTCGACCAAACAGACAGGAGGCGTAGGCCGTGATCGGCCCGTGCTGCTTGCCCCCCAGCAGTCGATGGATCGGTTCGCCAAAGTGTTTGCCTTTAAGGTCCCATAACGCCAAGTCGATCGCCGCCATGGCCGTGATGGTCACGCTGGACCGACCAAAATACATCGTGCTGCGGTACATTTTCTGCCAAAGTCGCTCGGTCTCCAGCGGATTCTCGCCGATCAACAGTTCGCGCAGCCCACAGGCGATATTGTGACTAAAGGGCGCGTCGACGATGGACTTGACGACTTCGGGTTGCGAGTCGGCTTCTCCCACTCCCTCCAGGCCGTTATCGGTGCGAACCCGCACCAGCACCGCATCTTGACTGCTGGCCGTTTTGCGTTCGATCGACGGCAGTCGCAATAATTGGCAAATCACCTCGACAATCTTCATAGCAGTTCCAAATTCTAAGCGTGTCCAGGGCGGTCACATCGGCGCCGCGTTGAATCCTGCAGATGTCAAACCGCAGCGTTGGTTCATCGTTTTCGCTGCACCATACCCCACGCATCTGTCCCGTGTCAATCATTACCATGGCGCCCTGGCCCGTAATTGGGGCGCGGATGGAGGGGTAGCATACCCGCCAATTTCGCGGCGGCTCCCCGGAAATTCGCCTGTTGGTGCCGGCCGCGTCGCGGTATACTCTGGGCAGGCGGTGATGACGCCATTTCCAGCCGCCGTTGATAACCAAACATGCAAATATGCCCCAATTCTTCCACGTGAGCGCAAGTGATGGCCATTGACCATACTTCCCACAACAAGACTTCCGGCCGCCGGGCTCCCGCCCAATCATCCGCTACTGGCAAACAGGCACCCACCAGCCCTGGCGCGACCGATGGCCCTGGGCCGGTTCGCACCAGCGAAGGGGAGATCGAAACGGATGTGGCTGAGTCCGTGTTCGGCGCGGCGGTGAGCACCACGGATGCCAGCCACCCGCATCACCTGCAATGGCCGGAGAGCACAGTCAATCCGGTTCAAGTTCGCTGGCGCTACGCACTGGGCATACCGACCGTGCACGTTCTGGCGTGCTTGGCATTCGTGCCGTGGTTATTCAGTTGGACCGGCGTCGTACTGGCCATCCTGGGTTTGTATTTCTTTGGCACGTTGGGCATCAATCTGTGTTATCACCGCCTGCTGACGCACCAAGGATTCGTGGCCCCCAAGTGGCTGGAACACACGCTCGCCATCCTCGGTGTCTGCACGATGCAAGATACGCCCGCGTGTTGGGTGGCCATGCATCGTATTCACCACAAGTACTCCGACAACCGGCCTGATCCACACAGTCCCCTTGTCAGCTTTTTCTGGGGACATTTTGGTTGGCTCATGTTTCATAACCGCGAGTTTCGCAATTTCAACTACTACCAACGGTTTACGCGAGACATTTTGCGAGACCCATTTTATCTGGAACTCGAGCGACGCGAGAACTGGCTGAAGATCTACCTGGCTTCCATGCTCGTGTTTTTTCTGATCGGTTTCGGCGTGGGCTGGGGAATGGAAGGCTCCGCGATGGCCGGCGTGCAGTTCGGCCTTAGTCTGGTGGTCTGGGGAGTCTTTGTGCGAACCGTACTAACGTGGCACATTACTTGGAGTGTCAATTCGGTCACCCATATCTGGGGTTATCGCAACTACGAGACCGACGACAATAGTCGTAACAACATTCTGGTTGGTTTATGGAGTAACGGTGAGGGCTGGCACAACAATCATCATGCCGATCAACGGTCTGCCGCCCATGGTCACCGTTGGTGGGAATTCGATGTGACCTGGATCACAATCCGGTTGCTCGAGAAGTTGGGGCTGGTCACGAATGTCGTACGCCCCCGCTGCTGGCGACAAAA
>SXHS01000070.1 GCA_005773145.1 Planctomycetaceae bacterium
GCATCCGCGCGTGCATAACCGACCCCTGCCTGCCCGTTGGCCAACAAACGCTGATCCGCCGAATAGACTTGCATTTGAGCCGACCCGCCAGACGCTTGGTAGGAGGCGGCCACGGTCAACAAGCCCGAGCGGCTGGCGCGGACACGATACCATTTCTCGCCACCGGCCAGGTCTTGGCTGGCATGTTGTTCATCATGTGCCCAACCCCAGTCCTCGACCGTCGGCGCATTGGGTTGATTGTTGTTACTACCACCGCCATTTTGGCCGCCGTTATTACCCGAAAGCATGATGTTATCGAGGGCGCGGCGCAGGTTGATCCGGTGATAGGAGCCGCCGGTGGCGCCATCAAATACCATGTCGGCAGTCTGGCGAAAGTGGTCGTAGATGGTCTGCTGGTTGATCTGCTGGTACCCACGCAGTTCCATGGCTTCGCGAACCAGCACAGCCGCTCCCGCCAAGTAGGGGGTCGCCATGCTTGTCCCGGACGCTTCCACGAAGTCGTCTGTAATACCGTTGAAGCCATACAGATAGTCCGGCGCGGTACTGGCAATGCGCTCTCCCGGCGCTGCCAGGACTCGCGAATTCCGTTGGCTAAAGGAACTTAGATTGCCAGCACCGTTGACACTCGCGACGGGGACGACGTAAGGACTCGCGGCCGGATAGCTTAAGCCGGCTGCGGCGAAATTCTGAAATGAGTTTCCGGCCGCCACGGCAATAAAAACTCCATCCGCGGCGAGCTGTGCGAATTCATCCTCGAGATTGGCCCACTGGGGAATGGAATTGGCGTTCCATTCCACCCCCAAAGACAGATTGACCGTGGTGATGGGATTTTCGTACGCATTGCGATTCTGATGCACCCAGCGCAGGGCCTGTTCCACCCAGGAAAAGTAACCCGCGCCTTGATCATTGAAGACACGTAGCGCCACCAGATCCACACCCGATGCCACCCCAACGTGGTTGCTGTCACTGCTGCCGACGATGCCCGCCACGTGAGTGCCGTGAAAGCCGGCTGGCCCATCGTCGTAGGGGTTGGCGTCTCCTTCGGCGAAGTCCCAGCCACCCACCACCCGATAACTGTGACCAAACCCGTTCCCAAGCGCGTAGTGATCAAATGCAATCCCCGTGTCGATAATCGCCACGGTCTGCCGGCTGCCGCGCAGCTGGGAATACTGGCTGTGCACATAGTCGGCCCCCGACTGCCGATGCGCGTCGGCTAGGAACGTTCCGAGCCCCACGTCCAGCGGGTCGATGGGGGCGCGCAGGATATCCTGCAAATAGAAATCGGGAATAGGTTGCACAGTAAACAGCAGCCGGTCTTCCAACTGCTCCATACGCGCAGACCAACAGACCAGCAGTCGCCCCAGGCGCGCTCGCATAGCCAGGCCTCTTCAGTGGTGCAAATCAAGGTGTGCGGACGGAAAACGGCAAAGCGATTTTCAGGAACCAATGCCCGGAACCGGGCCAATTCAATGCAGGACGATTCCGACTCAGATCAGACAAGGACCGCAATGGGAAAAGGGAGTGGCCAACGACCGTAATCAAACAGGACGTCATACTCAGCCACAGACAAAGCCTAGGTCACGAAGCGGGGCCGTGCCGTCAAATGGCGGCGAAAGACCTGGTCCAGGGAGCCCAACCGTAACGGTTTGAGCGATGGCGCGACCGCCACCGTTCCGATTGCAAGGATGCCCACCGAACAACCGAAAAGGAACAGGGACGTGGAACCGGAAAGGGAATTCGCCGTGGCCATCCGACTCTTGCAATCGTTATATTGGTCCTATTTGGCCAAACCGGTCGCAGACCGGGCTATTTACCGCCTATTGCGGCGGTCGCGCCTCCAGAGAATCGTCGAGATTGGCGTGGGGGACGGCCAACGATCGAGCCGTATGATTCAGTTGGCTCAGTCGCGCCTCCCGGCCGGCCAGGTGGTGCACTACACGGGCATCGACCTGTTTGAGTCGCGACCAGCCAGCGAGGTGGGGATTACCCTCAAGGGCCTGCACCGCCAGTTGGCCCCCCTGACCGCCCAGGTACGTCTCCATCCGGGTGATGCCTTCGGGGCGCTCAGCCGCATTGCGAACCAATTGACCCAAACCGATCTGCTGATCATTCGCGCCGGTCAATCGGACGAGGTGATGCAGCGAGCCTGGCATTTCGTGCCGCGCATGCTGCACGCCCAGTCGCGGGTCTTGGTTCCTGGGGACGGGTCCGGCCCCGATGTGCCCTATCGCACGTTGGGGCTTGCCGATGTCCAGCGCATGACCCCGTCGCGTATCGCGGCCTGAGCTGGGCCCCCGTACACGGCAGCTGAACGCGGCCAAAACTCACACCAGGCAGGCCACGTCCGTCTTTACGGGTGGCCAACGCCTTTGCGAGTGCTTTAAGATGGGTGTAGGGGGCCCCCAAAAAAAAGTTCTTATTCCCAAAGTCTGAGAGACTATGACCACCTTGCCACTCCGCACCACCTTCGACAAGATTTGGGATCATCATGTGGTTCATCAGGAAGCTGGGCAGCCGGCGATCCTGTATATCGACCTGCATTTGGTCCACGAGGTAACCAGTCCCCAAGCCTTTGACGGACTGCGTGTCGCAGGTCGCCGCGTGCGACGTCCGGACCGTACGGTAGCCACCCCCGATCACAACATCCCAACCACCAATCGGTCTTTGCCCATCGCCGATTTGATCTCGCGACGGCAAGTGGATGCCTTGCGGGACAATTGTCGGGAGTTCGGCATCCGCCTTTATGACCTCAACGATCCGCATCAGGGGATCGTACATATCATTGGCCCTGAGTTGGGCCTGAC
>SXHS01000071.1 GCA_005773145.1 Planctomycetaceae bacterium
AGTGGCGCCCTGTGTGCGGTGCGGAGGCAACTGTTTTGCGAAATTCCGCGAGGCACGCTGCTGGACGACGTCTATTGGCCGTTGCGGGTTGCCATGCAGGGATTTCGAGTCGTTCACGATGCAAGGGCCCGTTTTCGCGATCGACTCCCGCCACGTAGTCGTGATGAATTCCGCCGCAAGGTCCGCACGTTGAGTGGCAATTTCCAACTATTGACGCGACTCCCCACGGCACTGCTTCCCTGGCGCAATCCGCTCTGGATTCCCTTTCTATTCCACAAACTGGCCCGTTTGGCCTGCCCTTGGGCTCTGTTGACACTTGCGGTCGTCAGCATCGCGCTGCATGGCCCGTGGTACCGCAGCGTCTTGCTCGTTCAGTCCGCATGCTATGGCCTGGCAATCTTGGGCTGCATTCCCACGATCGCGGAACGGAACCGCCTGGCATCTGCCGCCGCCTCGTTTGTGCTATTGAACACGGCCTGTTTTCTAGCGTTTTGGGTATGGCTCTTGGGCAAGTCCAGTGGCACTTGGCGGACAGTGGGCTATGATCGGCAGAGCACGTCGGTGTCGCGTTCCTGAACCTCCAGATGGGTACCATTCCGCATGACAACCGGTCGCATCCATGTCGACGACCTCGAAGTTGAAGACTCTCACATGGAGATGCCAGACGAAGTGCGCGTATCGCTCTGGCCCGTCCGCTCCGCTTGCCTGTTTCTGTTTGTCTTGCTCGTCCGTCCGTCCGACTTCGTGCCGAGTCTGGAAGTGTTCCATCCGGCTCTGCTGACCTTCATCTTGGCGCTTTTCACCTGGTCGCAAGTCGCGGCTCCCCGCATGCGTCTGTATCACAAAACGACGCAATACGCCCTGGCATTCTTGGCTGTTTGTGTCCTGTCCCTACTCGTTTCCTACTGGCGGTCCGCAACTCTCGAACAGGTCGTCTCCAATGCAAAGCAATTTGCCTTGTTCGTGTTTCTTATCAATTGTATTCGATCCATTCGTGATACCCGCTATATCTTACTGACCATCACCTGTTGTATGTCCGTGCACGCGGTGAGTGTGATTCGAGATTTCCTCACCGGCAATTACCGACAGCGCGTGGAAGGCATGGCCGATGGTATGTTTGGTGATCCGAATGATTTGGCACTTGCATTCGTGATATCCATTCCAATCGTATATTGGCTCATCCTTTCCAGTCAGGGTTGGATAGTGCGGGGGCTCCTATCGCTGTTGCTGTTGTTGTTGGGGGGGGGCATCATCGGGACGCAATCTCGGGGAGGATTCCTGGGATTGATGTTGATGTCTGCCCTTCTGTTCAAGGTCACACGGCATAAAGGCAAAGCACTGCTACTGGGAGCCATTGCGGCTGGGGCGGTGCTTGTGATCGCTCCACCCGGGGCCTTCCAGAGATTTCAGGAAATTCCACAATACAAACAGGATGCCAGCGCCAATCAGCGTCTTTACCTGATGAAGTCCGGCCTGAAGATGTTTGCCCGCCACCCAATCCTCGGGGTCGGTGCGAATGCCTCTGGAGTGGCCTTACAGCATATCGCCGGCGATAATACCCATCGTGCCATTCATAACTCAATCATCCAAGTGGCGGCTGAATTGGGCATCTTGGGACTATTCACATGGCTGGGGATGATTGCACACGGATTTGTGGCTCTCAGGGACTCGCGCCGTCGTGTGCAACCCTGGCTGCTCTACCACCCAGATGCGAGTACGCTCCTGGGACTCCTCGAGGCTTTGCAATCGGCGCTGATGGGATTCATGGTCTGCGCGTTTTTTCTCACAAGGGCGTACGACTGGCTTTTAATGATCTTACTAGCCTTGGCCGTCGTGGGCTGGAAACTGGCGGGCGATCTGGAAGCCACCGCCGAGGACATGTCCTGGGATGTCCCGGCACGCGAATCGCGTCAATAGGGCCACTCGGGCGTCTCGCAGCCCCGCTCGGCCTGTGCCACCAGATCGGCCATCTCGCGAGCGGTCACGTAGTAATACGACAGACCTGGGTGCTGACGCACGTAGTCGGCCAAATCCAAGTGAAACTGCCGCGCGGGGCCCGCCAGAAAGAGATCGGAATTAATCTCCATGGCCCCGTGGGTATGCAGTTTCACAAAGACCCAGTCGGGGCGTCCGTCGACCCGCACGGCCGCATCCAGCCAAACCAGAAATCGCGACATGCTGGGGATATTGGCTCCATGCAAGTCGCCGTTCTCTAAGCGTGGCATCAGCCCCCATTTTCGCTGTCGCCAATTCCAACGCAGTGGCCCTTGAATCATGAGTAGTCCATCGTTCGGCGCGGCTTGTCCCACTCGGGCCGGCCGCCCCTGATCGTGCGACTTGGCGGATTGGGGGTCATCGGTCGCATAGTAGATACGATTGATAGTACGTGTCTGACCATGTGCCGGGGCGCTGGGCATCGTAAAGTCTGCGTAGCAACCCAGCTCCCGCAGAATCGTGATTTCGTCATTGACGCCGCACCAAGTCCCATCCCCAAGCGCATTGTCAAGTGCCCAATTGCCGTGAATGAAGCCAAACCGCAGGCGCCCCTCAGCATCTCGCCGCAGCAGACCATGGCGCTGTGACAGTTGGCGGATAAAACCCGACAACGTCTCCCGAACATGGTCCGACGTATCACAATCATGATGAAGGTGGACCTCGACCTCCCCCAACCCGCTCCGACAGAGGGCCGCGAGCGTTTCAACGACGTCCGGATCGTATTCCTCGGCCGGGTAGAAGAAGGAATGCTGAGGCATGCGGCCACGTGAGTCGCTCAACCCGGCGACGGAGGTCGGGTAGTCACGCACCCAACGCTCCACGCGTTCGCGCGCCAATTGTGGCGAGGCTCCGTTGCAGAAGGGTTCATAGTGGTCCGCCACGCAGATGAATATGTGACGGGGCAACACGTCTCCAATCCATGGCGACGGCGTCCACAGACTGCCTAGACTCTCCAGCGGAATGCCACGTATTGTCGACAGGTGTCTCACCGTTACCACACCTTGCCAAGCCAGGCACGCCCCAAGCGGTGCGTGGCTAATCCAACCCCTTGGCCCCGGCAATCAACTTGATGAAGTCGGCATTCGTCTTGAATTTGGCCAACTGACGCGTCAGCTGCTCCATGGCATCGACATGATGCATGGAGGTCAGCGTGCGCCGCAACATGGTAACGGCGTGTAAAGTATCCGGGTCGTGCAGCAACTCCTCGCGTCGCGTGCCCGATTGCGAGATATCAATGGCCGGCCACACTCGTCGATCGGACAGCTTGCGATCCAGCACCAATTCCATGTTGCCGGTCCCCTTAAACTCCTGAAAAATCAGATCGTCCATGCGGCTGCCGGTGTCAATCAGCGCCGTCCCCACGATAGTTAGCGAACCGCCTTCCTCGAACACACGCGCTGTGGCGAACAGCTTTTTCGGGACGTCCATCGCTTTGATGTCCACGCCGCCGGACATCGTTCGCCCCGTATTGCCCACCCACTTGTTGAAAGCGCGAGCCAGTCGCGTGATCGAGTCCAGCAGGAGAAATACATCCTTGCCCATCTCGGCCAGCCGCCGACAGCGTTCCAGGATCAGCTGTGAAATGCGCACATGGCTCTCAATATCCTGATCGAGACTGCTGGCCACAACCTCGCCCTTCACATTGCGACGCATGTCCGTCACTTCTTCGGGCCGCTCATCAATCAACAGCACCATCAGGTGGACATCGGGATAATTCTCAGCGACACCATTGGCGATATGCTGCAGCAAGATCGTCTTACCGGTACGTGGCGGCGCCACAATCAGCGCTCGCTGCCCCTTACCGAGGGGGGTCAACAAATCCATTACCCGCGTGGACAAGGGCTGAGCGCCGGTTTCCAAGCGAAGCCAATCGCGCGGATTGATCGCCGTCAGTGTGTCGAACGACTTGACCTCGACATACTTCTCCGGAGGCATGCCATCGACATCCAGGATCTCCTTCAGGCGGGGCCCCTGTTGCCGGCGTGCATGCTGCACCATGCCGCGAATCATCACCCCTTGCCGCAACTGGAATTTCTCAATCATGGTTCCAGGGACAAACGGGTCGGAACGCACACGGTCATAATTATTCTCCGGACTGCGGAGAAAACCGTACCCGTTGGGATGCAACTCCAAGAGGCCGTGTCCCAGCTCGGGGGGGGACAATTCCCCATTCTCAGCCGCCTCATGGTCGGGCATCGGTGCCGGTCGAACTCCCTGCCCGCTCGGCCGGCGTGGCCGACGGCCTCGCGATCCCGAGTCTCGATTGTCATCACGTGAACGAAATTTCCGGTTCTTCATCATAGACTACCTATCGTACGACTCCTCACCATGCGCAAACGGCCCGCAGAAGACCAATAACTCGTGCCATCACCGCGGACTGGTAAAACCGGAATCGCATAAGATGCAACAAAAGTCCGGCATACCGCTCCAACACGGCTGGCCCAACACGGAGGGGGAATCGCTTCCCACCAGGCACCCGACGTCCGCAACCCTGGATCGTGCGAACTGGCTTCCCTCACCCAGACTCAGCACGCGGAACGTCCGGCACTACGAAAAAAAACGCACGCACGGATGGTCACCTGTAAGGATAGGCCGGATTCAACAGAACCGCCGGCCCAGCAGAATCCATCCGCGCCAAAGAACTTGAACTCAACTTGTACGAATGTTACCAGTCTCTTCGGCAATGTCAAGTCGGCAATGTCAAGCTGTCAGTGCATTCGGGCCGAAAAAAAACCAGCCCGCCGCCAACCACGTCATTGCCCCAATCCCCTCACCCCGGGCCGCACGACGGCGACCGTGGCACCTCTTTCTTATATTCTACCATCCCGGGCCACCATTTTCCAGGGGGGTTTTGGTCCAAGCCGGTCCTAAGGCCAGGTTGCTGGCTGCAGGACGCAGCATGCCAACAGCAGGCGTCCAGGCGTACCCGCCGGTACCTGGGGGCCGGGCCGCGACCCATCGGGCTCCTCGGGACGCTGGCAGAATGGACCTCTGGCAGAATAATCCATATTTTCGTTACGATCCCACCCCACCCAGCCCGATAAGAAGAGACGTGGCGATTGTCCGTCGTCCGGTGCATCGTGATGGCATCTCAGGAACTGTTCCATGTCCAAGCTGAAGCAGTCGGTCGGATTCCAATCCAAGTGTTTGTCTTCGGTGAGCGTCGCCGTCTGCCGCGTCCTTTTCCTAAGCATGCTGGCAAACGCGACCATGGTCGCCCGGCCATTGCGGGCTGAGGAGACAGCGCCGCGCCGTGAGAAGAAGAGCCTCGGATTTATCCCGAGCGCATTTCGCAGCGAAGACCTGGTGCCCTGGACGGCCGATCTGGCGACCGCACGCCAGTTGGCGGCACAGCGAGGCCAACTGGTTCTCATGCACTTCTATGCGACGGATTGCCCCCCCTGCAAAAAACTGGAAAAACGTGTGTTTACGGACCGTGAGTTCGCTCAGTATGTGTCCACTCAGTTTGTCCCTGTGAAGATCAACGCGAAGGACTTCCCCGACTTGGCCCTACATTATCAAGTGCACCAGTGGCCCAGTGACGTCATCACGACGCCTGACGGCCAGGTAATCGAACGGAGTGTCAGCCCAAAGGATAAGAGAGATTATTTGCTGCTGTTGCAGCGAACTGCGTTGCAGGCCCACGCGCCCAGACCACCGTACCCAAATCAGCCGGCAACGGCAGGTGCCCCGCTTGCTGCAGGTGTTGCGGCCAGCGGCACCACCTACCCGCGATACTCGCCCAATGTCGCCGGCCTGGCCAACCACGCTCAGCCACCAGTCGCGGCGGCGAGTGTGCCGCCTGGGGTCCAGCCGCAGGCAATGTTTCCACCCCCTTTGGCCACGTCCGTCGCTCCGGCATCCGCTGTCGCGGCAGCCCCAGCGGGACCGCCGGCCATGCCCCTGACCAGCCCGCCCCCCGTCGCGCCGCTGGCGAACGAAGCGGGCACCCAGGCGTTTCCGCCTGCCATGCCGGCTCAGGGGCCCCCGGCCATGACGGACGAACCGCCCAGCGGCCTAGCGAATACCGCGCCTGCCACGTCACCCGTGTCAGTTCCCGTAGCTGCTGTGCCCCCTATGGCGACCATGACAGCGGGGATGGGCGAAATGCACAATCCCTATACGACCAAACCCGCCACGGCCGCTCCCAGTCCCTTGGCTGAGGCACCGACAGCCCCTGCGGAGACACCCGCCCCCGCAGAGACACCCGCCAACAACGCAGCGGCCCCAGCCACCTTCGGGCTCGACGGCTTTTGCCCCGTGGTCCTGGTCGAGCAATGGAAGTGGGTGCATGGCGACCCGCGGTTTGGGGCCGTGCATCGCGGACGAACCTATCTGTTTAGCACGCAAGAGGCGCAACAGCGATTCCTGCAGGACCCCGATCGCTTTGGCCCGGCGCTCTCCGGACTCGATCCCGTCCCGTTCGCCGATGGCGGACAGCGGGTGGAAGGGCACCGCAAACACGGCGTCCTCTATCGCAACCAGATCTATCTGTTTTCCAGTGAGGAGTCGCTGCAGCGATTCTGGGATGCCCCGACTCGCTATTCGGATGTCGTGCACCAAGCCATGCATGGGGCGACAACCAACGGATCCACACTCCGGTAGGGCTTGCGCCACCGCCATGGGTGTCGTTAGGGGACTGGGTCGACAATCTCGGCCCACCCCAATGAGCGTTTCACGGCCTCACGCCAAATGTGAACGCGTCGTGCACGCTCGGATTCCTGCATCTGAGGCAAGAATTCACGGTCCAGAGCCCACTGGCACGTGAGCGTTTCGATTTCATCCCAATAGCCAACGGCCAGACCCGCTAAGTAGGCGGCCCCTAACGCGGTGGATTCAAAGCCTCGTGGTCGACGAACGGGCACACTCAGGATATCGGCCTGTAGCTGCATGAGGTCATCGTTACGTGCGGCGCCACCATCAACCTTGAGTTCTTCGATTGGGCCCCCAACATCTTCGCGCATGGCGTGGGCCAAATCGTGCGACTGCATGGCCATGGATTCGATCGCCGCGCGGGCCAAATGTCCCGCCGAGGTCCCCCGCGTGATGCCCAAGATCGTGCCTCGAGCCATTGGGTCCCAGTAGGGTGCGCCCATTCCCACCAGTGCAGGCACAAATACAACCCCACCCGTATCCGGAACCGTGCGGGCCAAGGCCTCCACGTCCCCCGAAGTCCGGATCAGCCCTAGCCCGTCGCGCAGCCATTGCACGACCGCTCCAGCGACGAACACCGACCCTTCCAGGCAATACGTGACTTGGCCCTTCAACACCCAGCCAATCGTCGTTAAGAGTTGGTGACGCGATGTGATCGCCTGCGTCCCGGTATTCATCAACATGAAGCATCCAGTGCCATAGGTATTCTTCACACTCCCTGGCTGGAAGCACGCCTGGCCGAATGTCGCCGCCTGCTGATCGCCAACGGGGGTGGCAATCGGAATCGGCGATCCGAACCATGACGCATCGGTCACCCCGACCACTTGTCCATGGTCGACCACGGTCGGCAACATGGCGAGGGGAACCTGCAACAGGTTTGCCAATTCGGTATCCCAAGCTCGCTGATGAATATCGTAGAGCAGGGTGCGACTGGCATTGCTCGGATCGGTGACATGACAACGACCGCCGGTTAAACGCCAGATGAGATACGAGTCAACGGTACCAAACAAAATGTCTCCGCGCGCGGCCCGGCGACGTTGTGGATCATGTCGATCCAAAAGGTATTGAATCTTCGTCCCGGAAAAATAGGGATCCAAACGCAATCCGGTCTTGGCGCGAAACGTAGGCTCCAGGCCCGCTTCGCACAATCGCTGGCAGTGCCCAGCCGTTACACGGCTTTGCCAGACGATGGCATGGTCCAATGGCTGGCCGGTCTGGCGATCCCAAATAATTGTGGTTTCTCGTTGATTGGTGATCCCCAATGCGGCCACCCGCTCCGCAGAAACGTGGGCCTTAAGAAGCGTGTCACGCGCAACTTGCAATTGAGATTCCCAGATGGCCTCCGGGTCGTGCTCGACAGATCCCGGCGCCGACATGATTTGCGGGAACTCCCTTTGGTCCCAGGCCACGGCACGCGACCCGTGGTCAAATAAGATCGCACGGCTGGACGTCGTGCCTTGGTCCAACGCCAATATGAATCGATCGGATGCCATGTGCACCCTCAACTTTCCGCCAGAGGAACCTGTTCATGCAGGCAACGATAGGCCAGCGGACTAATGTGACGAGGCTCGCACCCCGCCAAATGCCTCATGATGCGGACCACATGCATGTGACAATTTTCAATGAACAAGCGAAAGTTCAATTGGGTGCCTGCTGCGGCCGTGCCGGCGATGTAGAGCCCAGGCACATTGGTTTCCATCGTGTCACCATTCACCACCGGGGCCTGCTGCGCTCCGTGCAATTGGACCCCAGCCGTCCGCAAGAGACTGCTATCCATCTCGTAGCCAACCATCAGCAACACAAAATCCGCAGGAATGGACCGCCAATCGGTAGCTGAGGGCATGAGCGTCTTGGCATCCGCGACTGGGGCTAACGTCACATGCGTGGCGTCGATGCGCACGGGAACGGTCTGGGGATAGAAAGCAATGTCGCCGGTGCGAATCAGCCACTCCAACTCGGGCTTCAGCCAGTACTTAATCGAACCTTCCAGTTGATCTCGGCGGTAGCTCATGCCGACGCGCGCCCCAGCCCGATGGCAACGAATGGCCGCCTCGGCCGCCGAATTCCGCCCCCCCACGATGAGCAACCGCTGGCCTACATAGGGATGGGGCTCTTCAAAATAGTGCGTCACATGTGGCAGTTCATCGTAATCCAGCGCGTGCCCTTGCGGGTCCCGCAGCCGACGTGGCCGATGCATGTCGCCAATTGCCAAGATGATCCGGTCCGCCTCGTAGGTATGCGGGCCATCCGTCCGCACGGTATCCACTTGAAACCGCGCCGTGGCGGTCGCTGCGTCTCCAACCGCTGGCCGAGCGGTGATCTGCGTGACTCGCTCGTAGGTCTGTATCGGCAGCTGAAATTGCTGCACGATACCGTGCAGATAGGCCAAATACGTCTCGCGCGTGGCCTTGGACTGGTCCTCATTCACCAGGGGTACGCCACAAATTGCAATCCGTTCGGGCGAGCTGAAAAAACGGGCCTGTCGAGGAAACCAACCGATCGTCGAGCCCACCTGTTGCCCCTCGATGTGCCGGTACGAGATACCGGCATCGCGCAGGGCCACCGCCATTTCCAGGCCGATCGGCCCAGCGCCAATTAATATCACATCCGTCCGCGTCATATCGGGCAAGTCTAAACCACCGAGCGTGAAATGGGAACACTCAGGGTGCCGCTGCGGACTTAAGGTCGCTCCCCCCCAATCCAATCCGAGACGTCCGCCGGCCTGGGCTTCTCGCGGCGCGACTTCGACTTGCGTTTTACCGACGGGTGCCTTGCCGACTTGCCCATGTCGTCATCGTCCCATGGGGTCAAGACATCCTTGGTTTTTGACATGATCGCGCGAGTTCGTCGATTGGCGGCCTTCAACATCGAGGGGGATTTGGACGGCTTCCCCGAGGTGGACTTCTTTGCGCGGTGCACACTCTTGTCCTTACCCGCGCCCTTTCCGAAGAGCCCCTTGATGCCTGTCCCTTCTTCGGTGACTTCATCCTCATAGGAAACGTGCCGCGAATCGCCCTCGCCGTCCGAGGGCTCCGACTGCGAGAAAGGCCACAGCTTGGGCCATTTGCCCTCAGCGGCCTCCGTCACCAGGCACGAGGAACCAGTCCAGGCGAAGAGCACTGCGAGTAGGGGGACCAAAACGCGTGACACGACATTGCTCCTTATGGGAAAAGACTGTCGGGGCCGGTAGCCGCCGGAACATTCACTGGTACTGGTAGTCCAATCGTGCAGAGTCAGCGGTTCACCCGCCCCGCCCAGCATGGAATTCAACATCGACCGCCGACGGGGGGGAGGGGGGCGGAGTCTCGCAAATCCACACGTCCAAGTAAAGGTGAATTGGATCGCCCGTCATGGTGCTATCAAGACGGGTCGGACGCCATGGGTGTCATTCCCAGAAATGCCACGTGCTATCGACCGCATCACCCCAGTCCGCGCTAGCGGCAAGCGACGATTTTCGGGGGGACCCCGATATTGAGACGGGACGGCTCTTGCCATAGCATGGGAGGGGTTGATCCTGAGCGCCAGGCCCAACTCGGGCAAGTCGGGCCCCGGTTGCGGATGGACCAAGATTCGTTTTCTTCACATGTTGGCAATGGTGTCGAGTGTCGCGCATGGACCTCAATGATTTGACGATCGGTTGTATCGGCGCCGGCCAGATGGCCCAAGCACTAGCACGCGCGTGGGTCGCACAGGGCTTACTGCGGCCACAGCAGGTGCTGGCGGCCGATGTGTCCCCCGGGCCCCTACAGCAGTTCGCCGCCGCCATTCCCGGCGCATCCACGGTGCATGACAATCGATCGGTCCTGGAGCGGGCGACACTGATTCTATTGGCCGTCAAACCACAACACATGGATCAGGTACTACTGGGACTGCAAGAGGTTCCCAAAGACGGTAAACTATTCCTGTCGATCGCAGCAGGAATTCCCATCAGCCATTTGTCGCGCGGTTTGAAGTGCGATCGCGTGGTGCGTGTGATGCCCAACACACCCTGCCTGATTGGACAGGGGGCCAGTGCCTTCAGCACGGGGAGTGGGGTGCTCGCGGCCGACGTGCCGTTGGTGGACCGGCTGCTGGGAGCAGTTGGATTGTCCCTGCGACTGGACGAATCACTGCTGGATGCCGTCACCGGTCTTTCCGGTTCGGGGCCGGCGTACGTGTATCAGGTGATCGAAGCCTTGAGCGACGGAGGGGTACGGGTAGGATTACCTCGAGACGTGGCCCTTCGATTGGCCGCGCAGACGGTGCGCGGAGCTGCGGAAATGGTCCTGACTACCCAGGAACATCCGGCCGTGCTGAAAGACCGAGTAACGAGTCCCGGTGGCACGACCATCGCGGGCCTGAAGGCGCTCGAGTCCGGAGGGCTCCGTGCCGCGTTGATGTCGGCGGTCGAGGCGGCTACGGAACGCTCTCGACAGCTGCGACCCCAATCATGACCGCCGCGCCCACAGCCGAGAGGCCTATCCCATGGAATCCATCTTTTGCCTCGTAGACGACAAGCACATTCCCCTCTACCGAGTGATGTGGGTGGCGGATATTCCCCATTTCTGCGGCCACGAGGATTGTGCGCGCGAGGGACAATACGAAATCCGCCTTGAGCAAGATGACGCTGTCTGGGCCACGCGAGAAGAACGCGATCACGTGATTCAAGCCATCGAAGCCTGGCAGGGTGGATCAAAACCCGAAGGAGATTGGGAATAGAGACCGATCGCAAGGAGATGCTGCGCATGTCATTGTTCGAAAATGATGATTATCAGTGGCGCGAAACGTATTTCGTCTTGTATGACGACACGCAACGCCCCACGCGACAGACGCTGGAGGCGGCCCTACGTAAACTCGGACGTCGCATCGAAGTCGGAGACGTCCAGACCGATGCCGAGGGGCGTTTCGAGTCGCTGACGGTGGTCGCCCCCGACGACTACGCGGGGATGGACATCTCCTGCGTCTCAGGAGACGAGGTTGCCGAGCAAGTGGGGGAACTCTCGGCTGAACTTTCACGCGGAGTCCTGACTCGCGAGGACCGGGCCAAGATCAAGCGTCTCCATGCCTGCACCGGTCGTTTGGACGTCTACCACTTTGAACGCAATCACAGCGGAGCGGCCACGGAAGACGAAGAACTCCTCGACCCAGGTTCGTTGCTGGTGGTCCTCGATCAATTGGCTGAATTGTGCGATGGTGTGGTCGTCGATCCCCAAAGCGGAACGTTTCTGTAACCGCCCATCCAATGGGAACGGAAACGCGAATCGCCATTCCGCACTACCCCTGAACCCCACATTTACTAAAGAAATTGCAACATGTTGGCGAAAGAAATCAAAACGGGCGTCGTGGTCAATTACGGGGACGCGCCGGTCCTCATCAACTCGATCAGCGTGCAATCCCCTTCCGCACGCGGCGCTGCGACCCTCTACAAGTTCCGTGGTCGCAATCTGGTCAGTCGCCAAAAAGTCGACCTTGTGCTGAAGGGGGGCGATTCCCTACCAGAAGCCGACTTTGAACGGCGCGAGGTGAGCGTGCTCTACCGTGATGCCACGCATCTGCACATCATGGACCAAACGGACTACAACCAGTACAGCTTGGCCCTGGAAGACGCGGAGGAGCAGCTGGGGTTTCTCACCGACAACCTGCAGGGGGTGCTCGCACTCGTGTACAACGGCGAATGCGTCGGAATTCAACTGCCGACCAGCGTGGAACTGACCATCACCCAAACCGATCCGGCCGTGCGCGGCAATTCGGCCACCGGGCGCACGAAGCCAGCCACCCTGGAAACCGGACTGGTCGTACACGTTCCTGAGTACCTTTCCGAAGGGGAGAAGGTCAAAGTCGATACGCGCAACGGCGAGTTCCTATCGCGGGCATAGCCCAACCGCGACAACCGACCTCATGGCGGGGGAAAGATGGACTCACGCTGAGACGCGGAGGACTGAGACGCGGAGGGCCTATTCGGCATCCATCCTCACTACTCTCCGCGGCTCTGCGGCTCTGCGTGCCAAAATCCCCCTCGCCCAAGGCCACCGTCCGAAGCAGGACCTCAGACCTCGAACCGGGACAATGGGAGAGGCCCCTCAGCGGGCTCGCTTTTTGGCGGGCGATTTTTTCTTAGCGCCGCCGCTGGACGCCTTGACGGGCTTAGACGCTGTGCTCGATTTTGCTGTGCTCGATTTTGCGGTCGATGTTTTTGTGGACTTGGCTTTGGCGATGGCGGTTCCCCCTGCGGAGGCGGACTTTCCCTTGGCCCGAAAGGCTCGCTCCCAGCCGTCCGAGTATTTCTGCGTCGCGCCGATTCTTAAGATGGTCATGGCTATCTCCTTGTGTCGGGTTCCCATTTTCGGCATGCGTAACGCACGCCGATTGACGATGACAGGGACAAGTGAATTGTTAACAAAACGGCTACGGACCGTCAACGGGCATCCGCAAAGTTCGGACGCGTGCGGCGCGTGCGACTCATTTCTTGGTTAAGGCAAGTGTAGTTTCTTGTAGCGGAATCGCTGAGGCGTGTCCGTCGTCTGCCCCAAACGTTCACGCCGTTGTTGCTCGTAGACCTGAAAATTGCCCTCGCACCAATGGACATAGGCGTCCCCCTCGAAGGCCAAGATATGTGTGGCCACACGGTCGAGAAACCAGCGGTCATGGCTGATGACCACCACGCACCCGACATAGTTGAGAATCGCCTCCTCCAGTGCGCGCAGGGTGTCGACATCCAGGTCGTTTGTCGGCTCATCCAACAATAACACATTGGACCCGCGTCGCAGCAACTTCGCCAGATGCACGCGATTACGTTCTCCGCCGGACAGCTGCCCAAGTTTCTTTTCTTGATCGGGGCCACGGAAATTAAATCGCGACACAGAGGCGCGTGCATTGATGGATCGCCCCCCCATCGCCAAGGTATCGTGACCTCCTGAGATTTCTTCAAACACGGTCAAGTCGGGATCCAAGGCATCCCGCATCTGGTCCACGTAACCCAGTTCGACCGTGGGACCGATGCGCAATTCTCCTTGGTCTGGCGTCTCCTGACCGACCATCATCCGAAACAGGGTCGTCTTGCCAGCCCCATTAGGTCCGATCACTCCCACGATACCCCCGGCTGGCAGCCGAAAGGAGAGACGATCGATCAGGACGTTGTCACCATACTGCTTACAGACATCCTGGGCCTCGATCACCAAGTCCCCCAGATGTTTGCCAGGCGGAATTTGAATCTCGAACTCTTCCAGCCGTTCCTCGAAGGCCTGCCGCGACATTTGCTCGTAGGCATTGATGCGAGCCTTACTTTTTGCCTGTCGCGCTCGCGGGGCCATGCGAATCCATTCCAGTTCGCGTTGGAGCGTGCGTTGCCGCGCTGCTTGCGACTTCTCCTCACGAGCCAGCCGATCTTGCTTTTGCTCCAGCCACGAACTGTAATTGCCCTCCCAGGGAATCCCGCGACCGCGATCCAGCTCCAAGATCCAACCGGCAACATTATCTAAGAAGTAGCGATCGTGGGTCACCGCCACGACGGCGCCTGGGTAATCGGCCAGGTGTCGCTCTAGCCAGGCTACGGCATTTGCGTCCAAGTGGTTGGTGGG
>SXHS01000009.1 GCA_005773145.1 Planctomycetaceae bacterium
GGTGGCGCTCGACCACATCACCATTCAAGTGGCCACACTCGCTCGTCCCGATGCAGCGAGCATCGCGCCCTAACGGCTCAACATCAAAGGGACTTCTTGGTAGGCTATGAGGCCGCGCACCATTAAGCCGTTTTGGGAGTTGTTCGGCTTACGAATCCGGGCAAACCGATGAACTGGATAAGCCACGCAAGGGAATTTATCAGGACGGTCCTTTGGGCCCGATGGCTGTCGCCGCGACCCAAATCAAGAACACTACGATCGCACCGAAACCTGTCGGTAAAGTGACCAGTGAAAGCCATCCCATGGTCCCCATGGAATAGAGTAGGCCTCCGAGGTCGACGCCGTAGCAGTTGCAAGGATGCACTGAGCCTTCATCCAGATCGCAATCAAGTGCTATCGCAATGCTGCTGGCGAGAAGGGCCGACAGAAGTGGGCCAACGGTATAAAGGACAATGACAACGAAGATTGCGAAATTTCGCCGCATGCCCAGGATGTGACTTGACGGGGCCATGAAAAGATCGTCGATCGGAGAGTTTGGGAAATCGGTAATAGACTTTCGAACATTCGCGCGTTTCGGCCTCGGACACACCATATGTACCGGCCACCGGGGCTTGCTGGTCATAATAAGCGCATCTTCGGCCCCATCAAAGACCCCCGTCCCCTTTTGTTCCGCGGAATTCACCTCTGCCAGACATTTCGCCACAATTGTCTGACGGGAGGATTCTACCTTCCTAGTGCTCACGACCTGGCGCGGGAGACCGGACTCCTAGGCTGCGTCAAGGGTGGTCCGACCGATCGCAGCACCAATCCCAAGCATCTCGAGGGGCTCGGGATTGATTAGGGACGAAGTCTTTTGGCAGCTAACACTCGACACGGGGCCGCTGGTCGCCATCAACTGCGAGCGTGACGCTCATCATGCTACGCGCACGGAGTTGCTCAAGCGAGTGGTTCCGCCCCTGCGCGGCAGGTATTCTGCCTTCAGCGGCTCTGCGTTGGCCTCCTCTCTGCGTCCGCCTCGCGCCTACAAGCACGAAGCGCCAGCGAGTGAGTATTGGCAATCGGCCAGCGACTGGGTGGGCCTGCCATCCGACCGTCCTCTCGATGACGGCCTGTTGCCGGTCCATCGCGATGCGATAACTGGTCGCATCTTCTTTTTTTCAAAGGACTTACGGTTCCTCGCCGTGGCTTCGCCCGCCAAGGTTTCAGCCAAATAGACCGAGGCCCACATCCCGCACAGCGCCAAGATGGGTCTGGGCCCGGCGGGGACCGATCGGGCTCGAGGGGCATCGACGGCAAGAAGTGACGCGCACGGCGGTGAGTTCTGAGTTAACATGAAGGGATACGTCGCGCCATCTGCCCGACACCGCCGATCGGATCACAACCGATAACCGGCGGCCCGCCGCACGAACATTGCAGCCGTTTTGATTTGACTGGAGCATCCTATGCAGTCTCGCCAACCATTCAACGACAACGCAAATAGACGCCTGATTGGACTCCGCCCCAGCTTGTGGTGCTTGGTCGGCTGGGTCGGATTCGCCACATTCAGTCTCACCGCCGGTGCGATTGAGATCGCTCCCCTGGATCGCAAAGAGCCCGTCAGCTTTCAACGAGAGATTTTGCCGATCCTGCGTGCCAGCTGCTTGGCTTGCCATAATGCGTCGGACTCCGAGGGAGAACTGGTCCTGGAGTCCCCCGCGACCATATCCAAGGGGGGGAGTTCCGGCCCGGTGATCGTCCCCGGCAAATCGGGCGAAAGCTCCCTGTTGCGCTTGGCTGCTCATCAAGAGGAGCCCATCATGCCCCCAGCGGACAACACCCGCGGCGCGGCCCCTCTCACCCCCGAGCACCTAGCCCTACTGCAACGTTGGATCGACGAAGGCGCGAAGGGGGATAGTGAGGAGAAGACCACCGATCCGTTGGTCTGGTTACCACTCCCAGCCGACTTCCAACCGATCCTGGCGACGAGCGTCTCGACGGATGGGCGATTCGCGGCCTGTGCTCGAGGCAATCAATTGTTTGTTTATAGCTTGCCGGCCGGACGTCTCATCCAACAATTAGTGGATCCAACTCTGGTGCAACGACTTCCCGAGCTTAAAGCAGCCGCCGACGTCGATTTGATCAATGCGGTTAGCTTTAGTCCGGATGGACGTTGGTTGGCTTCGGGCGGATTTCGCACGGCACGGCTTTGGTATCGAGCCCCCAGTACTCAAACGCATTCGCGAGAACTAGCGGATGCAGCACAGCTGCTCGCCACCTCTCCGGACGGCCAATGGACCGCGCTGGCGCTCCCCAACGGACAATTGGAATTGACCAAGACGGGCCAGGCCTCGGAACCTCGTCGCTGGCAGGCGCATGAGGCGGCGATCGTATCGGTGCAATTCTCGGCCGACAGTAAGCTCCTGTTTTCCGCCGGAGACGATCAGACGATTCTCGTTTGGAATGCCGAGACGGGTGCGGCTGCGGGAACCGTTCCGGTGACGAAACCATTTCAATCTTTCGTCGTGTTGGATAACGGGGCCCAGGTAGCCACGGCGGGTACCGATCATGTGGTTCGCATCTGGGCCCGCACGGATCCAGCCGCCGCTGCTCCGGCGGCTACTCCGACCGACGGTACCACAGCTGCGGCCGCTCCTCCGGCACCGCCGCAGCCTGTGCGGGAGCTTGCGGGCCATTCTCGCCAAGTCACGGCGTTGGCAGCAATCGCCACGCAACCTCATCAGTTGGTATCGGCCGGACTGGATGGCACGTGGGTCCTTTGGGACACGAAGGAAGGCAAGCGATTGCAACAGGGCATTCATGGCGATGCCATTCGTGCGGTAGCGACTAGCGCGGACGGCCACGTACTCGTCTCCCTGGGAGATGATCAGGCCGCTCGTCTCCATAATGTGCAATCCGGGCAGCTACTCGCTTCGATCAGCGGCGATACGCAGCAGCGGCAGGTCATGGACCCATTGCAAAATTCGTTGACCGTAACCCAGGCCAATCGTGACTTGGCTAAGGCCGGTGCGGACGAGGCACAAAAGCGAGTCGTTGCCGAACGAGCCACCAAGGAAACGGCCACTCGCAGCAAAGCGGAGGCCGACACTGCAGTCACCGCGCAGACGGCGCTCGTTACCGCGCGGACCGAGGAAAAAGACGCTGCTGCCAAGCAGGCCGTTGAATCCGCCGCTCTGCTGAAATTTGTGGACGAACAAGTGACATCGCTTCAAGCAAAGCTCAAAGCGTCGTCTGAGCAACAAGCTGCCATCATCGCACAGCTAGAGCCCACGAAACAACAACTGGCCAATCTGAATGAGGCCCAACGGAAGGTTTTTGCCGACTTCGAGAAAACCATCCGTGAAGCCTGGGACGCCCAAGCAAAGGATGACCAGAGCCGATTGACCGCGCTCACCGAGCGTCAGCAGTCATCGCAGGCCGCCGTCGCTGCCGCCAATAAACGCGTCGAGGAGCTGACTGCGGGACCGTTGCAAGCCGCCATCACGGCTAAGACCGACTTGGAGGCCAAGGCGAAAACCGCAGCTGAGTCCGTCAATCGGAGCACCGAGGGGATCGAGCGAGCGGAAAAATTGGCCAAGTTGGCCGACGAGGAACTGGCCGCCATTTCCAGTGAACTACAGAAGCTGGAACAGCGCTTGGCTGCGGTCCGCCGGTCCGAAGCTTCACAACGGGTGACCTTTGCGTGCGCTGCGCTGTCCGCGGATGGCTCGCAATTGGCACTCGGCGATACCACACGACACGTCCGCATCTACGATGTTCCGAGTGGGCGACCTGGCGATGTGTTGGAGGGGCATGTGGCCGCCATCGCGGGCCTGCAATTCATCAACGGGCAACAATTGTTGTCCCTGGGCCGCGATCAGCGTCTCAATACGTACGCCCTACAGTCTGGGTGGGTCCTGCAACGGACGATTGGCGATGCGGATGATCCACGTCCGCTAGTGGATCGGGTGTTGGCCATCGGCTTCAGCCCGGATGGAAAGCTGCTGGGGACCGGTAGTGGCGAGCCCTCACGCAGTGGCCAGATCGCCGTGTGGAATGTCGCGGATGGCCAGAATGTGGCCCGCATCAACGAAGCGCATAGTGATACGATTTTTGGCTTGGAGTTCTCACCATCCGGTCGCTACATTGCGACGGGAGCGGCGGACCGATTCTTGCGAGTGTTTCAACTCGAGGGAAATGAGTTGAAGCCCGTGAAGTCCTTTGAGGGACATACCAATCACGTGCTCGACGTGAGCTGGCGCGCCAATGAACGTCAGTTGGCAACCTGCGGCGCCGACAACGCCATCAAGGTCTGGAATTTTGTTACGGGGGAGCAAGAGCGAAGTGTGGCCGAATACAAGAAGGAGGTCACCTCGATTGCCTATGTTGGCATCGGAAGTACGCTGTTGACGAGTTCTGGTGACCAGAACATCCGCCTGTATAATGCCGACGATCTCAAATCCATCCGCGATTTCACGGGGGCGGAGAGCTTTGTCTTCAGCTCGGCGGTCAGCGGCGATGGGAGCCTGGTTGTCGCGGGCGGATTGGACAGCGTGCTACGAATATGGAATGGGGCCGATGGAAAATCCATCCTGGCCATCGCGGCCGAGAAGGCGAAGGGGCCGTAATGGTCCGGGCATGGCGGTCGAATCTTTGAATCGAGGTTGTGTCGAGCGAGGGTGACAGCGGATGGCGTCTGACAATGGGCGGCTGATGCAAATCACTGCCGAAGATTGGGCAGCTGCCGGCGTGTCGCCGGCACGGGGCATGGAGTTGGCCGTAGCCCTTACCAGCTCGAGTGACGCCACAGACGCACCGCAACGTTGGCACCAGTTGGCACAGCATGTGTTGTGTCGTAGCGATCCGTTCGCCGCGCATCAGTTGGTTCGCGACCACGTATTCGCCGATTGGGATTGGGGCCATGGCCCACCCCCCCTGTGGCAGCCCGCCACTTCATCCACATCTGATTCGAGTGCCGCTTCCAATTTGGAGGCGTGTCTGCGCGAATGGGAGCTGCCGTCGTTCGAGGCGCTCCACGCATGGTCGATTTGCGATCGCGAGGCGTTTTGGGAACGCACGATCCAGCGTCTGGGGATTCGATTTCACCGCCCCCCGAATCAAACGCTCGATCGGTCCAACGGTGTCACGGCCCCTGACTGGCTCCCCGGGGCGCAGATGAATATTGCCGCCTCGTGCTTTCAGGCACCGGACGATTGGGTGGCTGTGATTTCCGGTAAACCTGATGGCACGCGAACCTCAATACATTACGGCGAATTGCGTTCCATGGCCAATCGCGTGGCCGTAAGCCTCCAGCGTTGCGGCTTGGATCTTGGTGCCCCGGTCGCGGTTGTCATGCCGATGACGGTCGAATCCGTAGCGCTCTATTTGGGCATCGTGCTGGCTGGCGGTGTCGTCGTCTCGATAGCAGACAGTTTTGCGCCAGCCGAAATGGCCACTCGTTTGCGTATCGCCCAGGCGAGGTGCGTATTTTGCACGAGTAGCGTCCTGCGGCTCGGTAAACGTATCCCCCTCTACGATCGTGTGGCAACTGCCACGGAGTTGCCCGTGATCGTGTTGGACCACGAAGATCCCGCGAAGGCCGCAGGCACTCAGGCAATCCAACTGCGATCGCAGGACCGGATCTGGGGGGAGTTTCTTGACGGAACACCGGACGAGCCCAGTTTTACCCCCGTGTATCAGTCATCGCAAGCGCCGATCAATGTCCTGTTTTCATCGGGAACCACAGGAGATCCCAAGGCCATCCCCTGGGATCAAACCGTCCCGATCAGGGCTGCGGCCGACGGGCACTATCACCAAGACATTCGGCCGCACGATGTGGTGACGTGGCCGACCAATTTGGGTTGGATGATGGGGCCATGGTTGATTTTTGCGACCTTAATCAATCGTGCCACCATCGGATTGTTTGAGGACGCGCCTGCCGGGCGACCGTTTGGCGAATTTGTTCAGAATGCGCGCGTGACCATCTTGGGCGTGATTCCGACTATAGTCCGCCAGTGGCGGCAGACCGAATGTATGAAAGGACTCGATTGGTCGGCCTTGCGGCTGTTTAGTTCCACTGGAGAATGCTCCAGCCCGGAGGACATGTTCTACCTCATGCACCTGGCTGGCTACCGCCCCGTGATCGAGTATTGCGGTGGTACCGAAGTTGGCGGTGCCTATTTGTCCAGCACGGTGTTGCACCCCCACCAACCGAGCACATTCACGGGACCCACGTTGGGGACTGAAGTGCTTCTGCTAGATGGTGACGGCCAGCCGACGCATAGCGGAGAAGTGTTTCTTGTGCCGCCAACCATTGGTTTTTCCACGCGGTTGCTGCAGGGAGATCACGATCGCGTGTACTACCAAGACACTCCGGTCGGGCCAGCCGGGCAATTGTTACGACGCCATGGCGACCACCTGGAACGCCTGCCAGGTGGGGCTTGGCGGGCCCTGGGGCGCGTCGACGACACCATGAATCTGGCCGGTATTAAAGTCGGGTCTGCGGAAATTGAACGCGTGTTGAATCGCACGCCCGGTGTGAGCGAAACGGCGGCCATTGCCCTCCCCGCCCCAGACGGCGGTCCGAGTCGCCTGGTCGTCTTCACTGTACGGGCACCGTCCGGTACAGCGATTCCCACCGAGGTGCCGAGCACACAGGATCTCTTGGCCGCGATGAATCAACAAATCAAGACGCAGCTCAATCCGTTGTTTCGCATCGACGAGGTTTGTGTCGTCGACTCGCTGCCACGCACCGCATCCAACAAGGTCTTGCGGCGCGAACTACGCCGCGTCAAATAACCAGGCGATGCGCTTTGCGCTGGGGGGACGGGTGCAAAGGCAAACCACCACGCCGGTAATCGCCGACGCCAATAACCCCCACACAATGGGCTCCAGTCCCAACAAATAGTACGATCGAAAATTGGTTTTGGGACCAAGCATTTGATCGTCCATGCAGAGACTACCCAGCACCAGCAACGTGAGAGACATGCCGGCCCCGGCCAACATTGCGGCAATCACGCCCGGCGCGGTCGCCCGACGCCAAAAGGCCGTCATGAGCGCCGGGACGGCAAAGGATGATGCGCAGCTGCTACCACAAAAAACGACGATCGCTTGCAGATAGGCGACTGGTTTGAGGTTTGCAACAATGGCGACGATTCCTACCAGTACCATCACCGCATACGTCCATGACTGCAACTGCCTTTCCGTGGCCTTCGGGTTGATGAATCGCTGATAAACGTCATGCACCAGGCCCGATGCGATCACAATTAGATACGAACTGACCGTCGCCATCACCGCTCCAAACGGTGCCACCAAGATCAGTCCAGCCAACAAGGATCCGCCGGGCAGATCCCGGGTTGTCCATAGCGCCATGCGCGGAATGACCTCGTCCGCGACGGGGACCGTCGGCATCGCGGCGCGGGCCGCCATACAAATGAAGATCAATGGCAAGTAGATCATGGAGTTGTACACGGCCAGCAACAGGACCGATCGGCGAATGGTCTGCGTATCTTTGCAGGCCATCAGCCGTACGAGACTCGCCGGTTGCCCAAGTCCGCCAAAGACCCAGACGAAGAAGACCGAGAATGCCAGTCCCGGGGTTAAAAATTGACGTCCATCCGTGGAATAACCCGGGCCATACGCGAATTGGGGCGAGGTCTGGGCGACTGCCCCCGGCGTCAAATTGCCGATTCCACCGAGCTGATACATGCTCAACCCGAGCAGCAGCATGACCCCCAACCACATCAGCACGCTCTGAAACAGGTCGGTCCACACCGCCGCTAAGAATCCGCCGACCATCGTGTAGCCGACTACCGTAATCGTAAACAGCACCAGCCCCAGATAGAACAGAAATTGATCGTGACTGAGTCCACCGGTGGTGGTGGATTTTGACGTGGCTTCGGCCTTGAGGTCCGTGGCTGGGGCCGTGCCATCCGCCGCATCAACCGCGACTGCCGCGTTGGGCCACACGACCTTCATGATCGATGCGCCCGCCTTGAATTGCGCGACCATCATGAATGTCATGAAAACGATAATGAGGAGCGATGAAACCACCCCGGCCGCGGGACTATCAAAGCGTTCACGGAAAAGGTCCGGAACCGTGATGGCGCCGGAACGGCGAGAGAGCTGCGCCAGCCGTTTCGCGAGCAGCCCGAAGCCAGTAATCGGCACCACCATATAACTGGCGATCCACAACCCGACGATCCAACCGTGGCTATAGACGAGCGCCGGGTAACCCATGAAGGTACCACCGCTCTGCACGGTCGCCGTGAGGGCCAGCGCCCAGGCCCCCAGGCCCCGATTGCCCAGGAAATAGCTGCTGAGAAACGAACCCTTCTGGGTGGCACGTTGTGCATAGACCGCCAGGGCGATACTGGCCACAACAAATACCACCAGGGCCGCCAATACGCCATAATCGGGTGCCGCGAACCTATCGGCCATCGCTCGGTACCTCCTGGTCGTGCTCCTCGCCTAACGGTTCATCCGTCATCCAGCAGTAGGCGAACCACCACGAGACCACCAGGGATGCACCCCACGGCAACACGATGAACCAAACGGCCCAGTCCGGTACGCCATAGACGTATCGAACCGGCTCCGCCCCATCGCGATAGCCATACAAGATGCTCCCCCCCACGGTGTAGGTAAGAGCAATGGCCCAGACAAGCGCAGCCACCACCGCTTCGCGGCGTGCGCTACGCAGGACGGGATCTTCCGTTGTTGGTGCTACCATGTGGCGGTCTCGAGATAACGCGAGGGTCGTGGTGACTTGATGCGGCGCGGACCGCAGCAATGGTTCGCTCGATTATAGCAACTCTCGACTTCCGGATGTGGCAGGCGTTCTGCGACTTGGCGTGTTAAACTGTGGAAGTGGTCCCTCTTGCCCAACCCGAAGGTTCATGCTCCATGTCTGCCGCCGCTGATCAACGCTATATGGCCCGTGCCTTGGAACTCGCGCGACGCGGAGCAGGGTTCGTCGAGCCCAATCCACTGGTGGGCTGCGTCATTGTCGCCGATCCAGATCCGGTCACGTGGGAGGGGGCGGTCATCGCTGAGGGCTGGCACGAGCGTTTTGGCGGTCCACACGCAGAGATTCAAGCACTGCGAGGGGCCGTTGCCGGAGTACCGGGCGCGACCATGTACGTCACTCTCGAACCGTGTGGCCATCACGGCAAGACGCCACCGTGTACGGAAGCCATCCTTGCTGCCGGCATTCGGCGCGTCGTGGTGGCACACCAGGATCCCTTTCCTGCCGTGAGTGGCCAAGGGCTTGAGGTTCTGCGTCGAGCAGGTGTGCAAGTGGAGGTGGGGGTGCTGGAAGCGGAAGCGCGCCAACTGAATGCGCCTTACCTCAAACGCGTTCAGACCGGTCGGCCATGGATCATTGCCAAATGGGCCATGACCTGGGATGGAAAACTTGCGACTCGCCAACGGCATAGCCAGTGGATTTCCAATGATCAGTCTCGGTCCATCGTCCATCAATTGCGTGGACGAATGGATGCCATCCTCATTGGTCATGGCACGGCCGAGGCGGATGATCCACGATTGACCGCTCGACCACCGGGACCGCGCGTCGCGACCCGCATCGTCCTCGATTCCCATGCGAGATTGTCTCTCGACAGCCAGCTCGTGCGCACCGCTCACGAAGCTCCGTTGATGGTGGCCACGCAGCCATTCGCCGATCGTCAACGTTGCCAAGACCTGAGGCATCGGGGCGTGGAGATCTTGGAATTGACCGCTGCTCAACCCGCCGAGCGACTAGCCCAACTGTTGGACGAACTGGGACGCCGCCAGATGACCAACGTGCTGGTTGAAGGTGGATCTCGCGTTCTGGGATGTTGCTGGGACGGGCAATTCGTCGACGAAGTGCAGGTGTTCTTGGCGCCAAAGTTGATTGGCGGCGCGGACGCGCTCACCCCCATCGCGGGGTACGGACATGGACAGATACCAGCCGACGCCACTTTGGAAGCGGTGCACGTCGAGTCTCTTGGCAGTGATCTCTACCTGCGGGCACGCGTTGCTGCGAGAGTATCGCCATGATCCGCCGCGATCATCAAGACGTCGACGGACAGCAACATTGGATTCTAATTTCGCAGCGCGAGCACGCTCGCTTGGCCGGAGACTTCGCCCGTTACTGGGGCGATCCATCGTGGCGGGCGATCTCGCCCGACGGGATAATCCTGCCAATGATCTATCACCACGATGACGGTTGGGCCGATTGGGATGACCATCCTCGATTGGATTCGGTATCGCACGCTCCGATTGCATTTACGGAAATGCCGATTGCCGATGCGCACGCCATCTGGAAACGCTCGATCGACGCCGTCGCGGCACTGGGGCCCTTGGCACAATATGCCGTGGCCAGCCACTTCCTCAACCTTCGTAAGGGGGGGAGCGGCAGCGCAACGGCCGACGGGGCGGCCTTCATTCAGCAGTACTCGGCGCAGGCGGAAGGTTGGCTGCAGGCCTGGCAGCAGCACGCTGGTGAAACCCACGGCCTCGCGATCGCTCAACGAGCGGTTACGGCCCTGCAACTTTTTGATGCCCTGAGCCTGTGGCTTTGCGTTACGGACGGTCGCCAACCCCATCGACTGGTCGGCCTCGATGGAACGCATGTCTGCCTGACCTGCGTCGCGCCGCGCACGATCCACTGTGAGCCATGGCCGTTCATGCGACGGGATCTGTCCGTTACGGTGACGGCCTGGCAGGTACCTGTCCGCCACTATGCCTCATCACAGGAATTGTGCGCCCAATCTCGCGAGGCGACGGGATACTATACATGTGTACAGTAAGTTACGATATTTTGTTTAGATCCACTCGTTCGCGAGCGCGGTTCGGATCGTACATCACAAGTCGGGCTCCCTTGTTGAGGGTTGGCGAGTGTGGCGGCAGGCATCTTGCCTGCCGATGGGCCGGTTATTCACCGGATGCCACAGGCTGGAAGCCGATGCCACTTTTCACAGGCTAAACGGAAGTGTGGTTGCGAGCTAAGCCGTCGCATCGGCGGCAATCATAAGTGCCCCGCGTACAACGACTTCTTCTCCGAATGCCGCAGGTACCAGCACGTAAGTGTCGCGCAAGATCGGCATCACGTACCTCGCCACGGCTTCCCGCAAAGGCGTCCAGAAACCAGGGTCACTCCCCATGGCCACGCCGCCACCGATGATGATCACTTGCGGGGACAACAAGGTAATTGCCTGGCCGATCGCCCAGCCGAGAGTATTGGTTGCATTGCGCATGATACCGAGCGCTAATTCGTTTCCTTCGTCGGCGGCCTGTGCCACACACTGAGCCGTGATCCGATCGAGGTGGCCTTCGGCGTGACGAAGAAGGCAGGCACCAGCCTCGCTGTGGGGTACGAGCGCGGCCCGCGCTGCCGCAGCGATTCCCCAGCCACTGGCGATGGCTTCCACAGTCTGCGCCGAGGAGACGGCGGCGGTACCTGGCCGCAGATGGCCAATCTCGGTACTGGCGGGCCCTGTGCCACGATACACGTTCCCACCGACGACTAATCCGCCACCGACGCCACTTCCCACGGTCACGTAGAGTACCACTCGTTGATCCCGGCCGGCGCCGAGGCGTGCTTCGGCGAGAGCGGCCACATCGCAGTCATTGTCGACGGCAGCCGGGCGCTGAAATTGCCGCTGCAGCCAGTCCACAATGGGAAAGTTCTCCCAGCCCGCCACTTGATGGCTGCGTATGATAACTCCGTTGGCGGCGTTGACCGGTCCGCCGAATCCGAGCCCCAGCGATACCGGCGAGAATCGGTCGATGAGCGGGGGGACGACTTGCGCGATTTGATCTTGGATCCCCGCAGCTCCTTGCTGGGGGTCGATGGTGCGTCGTTCAAAGTGAACGAAGTCCCTGGAGTCGGGGCGTCCAATGCCGAACTGCAGCTTGGTACCGCCAATTTCAATACCCAGACTCAGGTCGGCTCCGGTGGGGGATCGGGTAGCAGCGGACGGTGGCGGCATGGCAGTCTTGTTCGAATCCGCAAAGGTTGCTCGCGACACCCAACGGCACGGGACTCATACCATGGCGTCGTTGGCTCGTCGGCAATCATTCGATTATTGCTGTGACCGTTGCTCCACGCGCGAAGCCAACTCGGCGAATTGAGAAGCCTGGCTCTCGTTCCCCAAGTGGCGGTGCATGGTAGCCAAATTTCCGTAGGGAACCGCCAAGGCATTGGACTTGATCTTGCCGTCTTTAACGGCATCCCGCATGATCCCCGCGCCGTGTTCGGTAATTTCAACGGCCTGTTGGCGGTCTCCGACTTCCCAGTAGGAAACCCCCATGCTGACAAATCGTTCGCCATGTACGGCGATCTGATGTGGGCCGCAGAATGGAGTCGTATCGGTCAATAGGGGCTTGGCTTTATCGTACCAATGTACAGCCTCATGGTGATCGCTCTTATGCACGGCATGCAACGAACCCATTACAAAATAGAGCTGTCCTACTTGCAGTTTTTGCCGAGGTGATGACTCGCGTTGCGGCGCGCTTTGTTCCATCAGAGCCAGCGCATTGTCCGCGTACCGCATGGCATCCTGGTATTGCCCCTTGGATCTCTCGACATGGACCGCGCGCAGCAGGGCCGTCCCCATCTCCCATTGCACGCGTGATTGTTGCAGTGGATCTTGATTCTCTGCGATCAATCGGCGGCCATCTTGCAGTAGTAAGTCGACCGTAGCGCGGACATCCACGTTAGCGGAACCTGACATGGATTCGGCTGCTTCCAGTTGAGTTCCATACAGGCGCAGTATCCACGTTTCATCCCCTTGTTCATTCTCGATCCAGTCGTCGATCAACGCCTTGGCTCGCTCCGTCCACTTGGGCACGGTCGTGGGCTTGCGCTGAAAATTTCCACTCGCGATATCGAGCGCCACGGCCAGGTGCGCCTCGATCATAGCCTGTTTCGCCAGGCGTCGAACCGCAAAGCGCGGGTCATTGGCCAGCGGCGAGGCCAGTTCGATGGCCTGCATATGGTGCTGCAGGGCCGTCTTGAAATCCTGGGCCGAGCCACGCGCCACCAGATTGCCAAGTTGACATTCGCCATAAGCTCGCACCTCTGGCGTCAGCAAACTCGCATCGAGTACTTCGCGGGTCTCGCGCATGGCGCGATCGGCTTTGCCCGTCTCCCCTACAAGTCGTGCTTTGGTCAGTCGGTACCGGGGCGAGTCGCTATCGAGACGGGAGGCCTGCTGTGCCGCCTGCAACGCCTGCTGATATTTGCCCACCGTTTCCAGAAGCTCCGCCTCTAGCCACCACGCGGCGGCATGATCGGGATTCAGCCGCAAGGCCATCTCCAGGTCTTCCAGGTCGAGTTGGAAACGCTGCTGGAAGTCGTACTCCGCGCGCAATACGAACATCTCAGGACTGACCGGTTCCATTTGAAAGCGCTCGGCTTCGTTGTCGTCCGGCTGCGGTCCAAATCCCATCAACACACCACGCTCCGGATAAGCCTGGCCCATGACGCGCCCGGTTTCATCGGGAATGGGAACCGGCCGAAATTGTTTTAGGCCTATTTCCTCCGCCAAGGCATCCGGATCGATCGGGTCTTGGAGAAACACCAACACGGCCGACACGGTCTTATCCTCGTCCAGGGTCACATGGACCTGCCGGAATGGTTCCAGCTTGTATTTAAAGACTTCACGCCCCTGCTCCTCATCGATTTTCAGTGGTTCGCCCCAGGCCTTCTTGACATCGTCCACTCTGGTCACACCAGCCTCGACGCCGTTGATCCGCAAGGCCCTTGGAGCGGAGTCGGGATTCTGCGTGGCATTCTCCGCGGAGTCATTCACAGAGTTGCTTGTGTTGTCGGGGCCATCGGCTTCCGCAACGGGCGCGTCGGGTTGAATCGACGCGGTAGAGTCCGGTGTCTCAATGAGTAGCGGTGGCTTGTCCGCCAACGAGCCGGCGACTTTTTTGGGGGAACCGCCCGGTGTATTGCGGCTTGCGCCTCCACGATCTGACTTGGACTTGTCCAA
>SXHS01000072.1 GCA_005773145.1 Planctomycetaceae bacterium
GGGGGACCGGGAAAAATGCCTGGCGGCCGGCATGGATGATTACGCCTCCAAGCCGCTGCAGTTCGCGAGTCTGTTTCAAACGATCGCCCGTTGCCTAGAGGTGTCGGGCCCCACTCCCCACGACAACCTGGCAACCGCTGACCGAGTACTGCAGCCATCACCCAGTGAAGGCAGGAGCCCCCAGGCTGCTCGAACCCCGGCAGAGCCTGAGATCGAGCCGGTTTTCGATCGCGCAGCCCTGATGGACCGAATCGATGGCGACTTGGAACTCTTGGAGATCTTAACGGACGCTTTTCGTGGTGATGCCGCCAAACTGCTGGACGAGTTACGGAATGCACTCATACAGCACGATCTTGAAGCGGCGCGATGTGCCGCGCACACGTTGAAGGGAACGTCGGCAAACATGGCGGGGATTCGCGTATCAATAACGGCCGCGACCATCGAGCGACAGATCAAGGAAGGGAGTCACGTTGAGGCCACGATGCTGTTGGCATCGCTCGAGCATGCGACTTCGGAACTGTGCGAAGCGCTGAGTCGGACACGTATTCCTCATGCATCGCAGGCGTCCGGCGCGGCTTCCTAGGGCTCAGTCCAAACGGCAGGAATCCTGCCAGCCCAGGCACTCGTTCGCAGGGATCATTCTCGCCGTAGCGTGTCTTTCGTCTCAACGTCTTTTTCCAGCTCGCCGTCGAATCGCTGCAGGTTTCGCAGGTCGGGGAATTTCCAGCCGGCCAGAAAGACGACCATCAGCGTGCCCACGCCTCCGCTGACGACGGAAAATACCGGGCCCAACCAATCCGCGACCAGGCCCGACTCGAACCGCCCCAATTCATTCGAGGCACCAATGAAGATGCTGTTGACGGACGATACGCGACCGCGCAGCGCGTTGGGCGTTTGTGTCTGCAACAAAGTATGGCGGATGACAACACTGATGTTGTCAAACGCGCCCGTCAAGCCGAGCATCACCAGGGCCAACGGGTAGGATGCCGTCAACCCAAAGATTATGGTGGCCACTCCGAACCCGACCACGGAGGCCAGCAGGACCCACCCCGCGCGGCGCATGGGGGGCAAATGGGCCATGATCGCGGCCATCAATAAAGCGCCGACGGCCGGTGCCGAATTGAGCCAGCCAAACCCAACTTCGCCAACCCGCAGAATGTCCTTCGCATAGGCCGGCAACATGGCGACGGCGCCCCCAAACAACACGGCAAACATGTCCAGGCCGATGGCCCCCAGCAGGATCGGTTTGCGCCATAGGAATTGCACCCCGGCCGCGATGTCATGCCAGCTCTCACTGCGCGCCGCTGCGGAAAGTTGCGCTCGCGGCATGGATAACAAGACGACGGCCAGACCCAATTGGGCCAGCGCGTCCAACACATAAACCAGCGTGGTCGAATGGAGGTACGCGACGAGATATCCGGCCAATGCGGGACCGGATACCGCAGCGATCTGAAACGCCGTTGTATTCCATGTCACGGCGTTTGCGAAGCATTCAGCCGGTACGACCTGTGGTAACAGCGACGACTTGGCCGGCTGCAAGAAGGCGCGGGCGGCTCCGGTCAACATCAAGCAGACGTAGATCCAACGGTGATCCGTCTGTGTCCAAGAGACGGTTGCCAAGGCCAGAGACATAACACCGATGGCAATCGCCGCGCAACTCCCTACGATCCGGCGCGGATATCGATCGGCCACGTGGCCCGCCCACAAGAAAAGCGCTAAGGCGGGCAAAAACTGGGCCAGACCCACGAGTCCCACGCTCAGATCGCGATGCGTGCGCTCATAGATTTCCCAGCCGATGGCTGTCATCTGCATCTGGAGCCCAATGGCCGAAAACAGATGTCCGGCGAAATACCGCCGATAAATGGGTATGCGCCATGCGCGATAGGGGTCGTGTTGTGACGGCATGGCGGAAACGAACAAAGAACATCAAGCAACAAAAGGTGATTGGGCGAACTCCCCGGCCCCAGGCGAATATCGAGGAGTGCCTACAAGTCACAAACGAGTCAGCGGATTGACACGTGTCTTCAACGGCAGTTCCACGGGGGCGAGGCACCGATGCGATTCGAAGGTCGCTACGATCATTTCCACAGCGGCCCGCGCCTCGTAGATGTTCGCCTCAGGCTGTCGGTCCTGCTCGATCGCTTCCAACAGGTCCTGGCACGCCGCTTGATTTCCCAAGTCCGTGGCCGACCGCCCGGCTGGCACCACAATCGGCTCGGGTTCGCCCGGCCCCGCGGAGCTGATGGGAACCTCCATCACGCCCGAATCGCCCGGTCGCCAGCTTGGATCGGGCAAGTAGTAGGCGACGGGCAGATAGCCGCTGCTCACCTTGATGATACCTGCGGAACCCATCAAGTGCAGACCGAAACGCGAGCGCGACGAAGATTTTTGATTGCGCAGGGAAGCCAGGTACCCTGTGAGTCCGGAGTCCCAGCCATACATAGCCTGGATCGCATCACCGGCGAGGGGCCCGAATCCTTCATTCCCGTCGTGCACATCGGCCCGCGTCGTTCGATGTCCATCGGACATGACCTGGGCAAAACACCAGTTCGGCTGGCCGGCCAGATAGTGCATGATGTTGGCAAGATGGCTCCCGAGCACCCACAAGTCCTCGGCTCCGCCACGGCGGTCTTCCTTGCCTCGTCCGCGCATTTCCAATAGCTCACCGATCGCCCCATCTTCCAACATTCGGCGGATGCGCGTGACGACTGGGCTATAGCGAGTTGGGAAGGCGATGGCCAATTTCACGCGATGTCGTTCGATGACTTCGACCAATTGATCGGCCTCTTCCAGGGTTCGGCAGAGGGGTTTCTCGATATAGACATGAATGCCACGCTCCGCAGCACCCATGACCATTTCATGATGCTGATCGACCCAGCGCGGACAAATGGCAACGATGTCAGGCTTCGTTTCGTCGAGGAGTTGGCGCCAGTCGGCATAGCCCACGGGGGCATGGAGCCGGTTCATGGCGGCTACCTGTCCCGCTTCATCGGGATCGGCCACTCCCACGATGCGGCATTCGGGCATATGCAGCCACACCGTATCAATCCCGTGGCCGTAGTCGCCTCGCCCAGTGTGCCCAATGACCGCAATCTTGAAACGGGAGGTGCCGATCGCCATGGGAATCTCTTATTGGGTAAGCGTGGTTGGAATCCGCCGCGATCTATGATAGTACCAAGCGGCGACAAACATCAGGCTCCCCGCCATCAATAAAAACAGGGTTGGATAGGCGGGCAATCCCACACGAGGTGCGATATGCACCACGCCACCCGCCAAGGGGGCGCCGACCAGACCACCAATGTCGAACATGGCCAGCATGGCGGTGGTCCCCAGCCCTCGGTAGCGTTCCGGAAACGCGACGCTCCCGCGACCCACCAGGGCGGGAAAGAGGACCGCCTGGGCCGCGCCCGCTAGGCAGCCTGGAATTACCAGTTGCCAGGCGTTCTGCAGACCGAGGTACGCAAGGAATCCCGTCGACATTCCCAGCATGCCCAAGGCCACCAACCGATCGGCTCCGTAACGTTGAAAAAGCGAGCGGCAGAGGATACGCGTGAAAAAAGCACTGATGGCGTAGGCCACAAAAAACGTGCCCACCGAATGGATCTGCATGGGAGCCAAGTAGGGACGCAGGA
>SXHS01000073.1 GCA_005773145.1 Planctomycetaceae bacterium
GATGGCATGGGGGCCCTGTACGGCCAGCATGGCGGTGCCCTGTGTTTCGTCCGTCACCTGGGCGTCCAGTTCTCCGGCCGCTTGGGTCTTGATCCAGTCAGCAATTCGCAACCGATTGCTGGCGTTGACGACCAGGTAATACGTCGCGGGGGCGGAGGTGGACGGCAGCCGATAGATCAAGACATCATCCAACACGCCGCCGTGCGCGTTGGTGATGAGCGCGTAGCGAATGCGACCGCTGGTCAAATTGTCCGTGCGGCGAGTGAGCAGGCGATCCAAGAGGCGCGGTGCGTCGGGGCCGGTGATCCGAAATCGACCCATGTGCGACACATCGAACACGGCCGCGCTCTGCCGCGTGGCTTGGTGCTCCTGCACGATGGAAGCATATTGAACGGGAAGTGACCAACCGGCGAAATCGACCATTCGACCGCCATGTTCAACATGCCAGGAGAAGATGGGAGTTTGGAGCAGGGGCATGGCAACGGCTCCTAGAGACGTCGTTTCTTTTTCTTGCGTCCGCTGGCCCCCGGAGGGCGTGCTGGGCCTGGCGCCGCCGGCTTGCCTGGCCGGCTGGCCTTCCCCTTCTTGCGTTCGGTTGGCCGTGTCTCGGCGGCCGGTCGGGGCTTGCCTTGGGGCCCACGCGCCGCCGTTCCATGGGGACTCGATCCCCCCTTGCGCGGTGATGCAGATCCCCTCGCGGCGGCGACCTTGGCGGTCAATCGGAAATCCAACACGCGTCGATCGACGTCCACGCGCGCGATCGCCACCCGCAGGACATCTCCCAGGCGAAACTGGTTGCCGGCGCGTCGGCCGCGCAGCGTATGGGCCACCGGATCGTAATCGTAGTAGTCATCCGTCAGTCCGCTGACATGCAAGAATCCTTCCGCTGGCAGGTCAATTCCTTGGGCAAACAGACCAAAATTGTGCACGCCGGTCACGACGGCGTTGAGTTCTTCCCCCACGCGCTGGCTGAGATAATTCAGCAATTTGATCTTGGTGAGTTCTCGTTCGGCTGCCTCGGCTCGTTGTTCGCGGCGTGAGCAGTGATCCCCTAGCAAGGTCAATTGGTCGACATCGCGCAGCGGGGGCTGATTCGCGGCCAGGGCCTCCAGCAATCGATGTACGGTTAGATCCGGGTAGCGGCGGATGGGGGATGTAAAGTGGCAGTAGTGACGGCTCGCCAGGGCGAAGTGCCCCTCATCCGCTGGACTATAAATGGCTTTTTGCATGCTGCGCAGGACAGCATAGTTCACGGCGTAGGCCTCGGGCCGACCGGCGACGGCCTCGAGCACGCGTTGGATCTCGAAGCGACTTTCCAGGCTTTCCGCGGCGATTCCCAAGCCCCGCACGAATTCGGTGAGATCTTTCAGTTTCCGCGGATCGGGACTTTCATGGACACGGCGCAGAAAGGGGAGTTCACGATCGGCCAAGTGCTCCGCGACGGCTTCATTGGCCGACAGCATGAACTCTTCGATGATCTGGTGGCTCTCCGTGTTCTCGACGGGACGCGCCCCCCGCACCTGACCATCGGCGTCCAGGTCGAGTCGCACTTCACGCAGCACCAGCTCAATGGCGCCGGCCTCCCAGCGTCGTCGACGCAGGATCATGGCCAGTTCGTGCATGTCGCCCAAGAGTCGAAAAACGTCAGCGGAGATTTTTTTCTTCCAAGGGGCGCGGTCGGCCAGGAATTCATCCACTTCCTCGTAGGTGAACCGCCGACAACTGCGAATGGCGCCGGAGAAAAACTCCGTCCCGACACGCGCGCCGTCCGCCGTGAACTCGATGAGTGCCGTTTTGGTGTAGCGAACACGTTCCGGTTGCAGACTGGCCAGATGATTCGAGATGATCTCGGGGAGCATCGGGATCACGCGACCGGGCAGATAGACACTGGTCGCACGCTGCTTGGCTTCGTCATCGAGCGCGGTCCGGGGGGGCACGAAATGGGAGACATCCGCGATATGCACACCCAAGACCCAATGTCCGTTATCGAGCCGGGATAGGGAGATAGCGTCATCGAAGTCGCGGGCATCGGCCGGGTCAATGGTAATGATCGTGGTCCCGGTGAAGTCTCGCCGGGTCGATGAAATGGACTCATCGAATCGATCGGCCTGTTGACGCGCGACTTCGACGGCTTCCTCCGGATATTCCTCCGGCAGATTGAATTCACGGAGGATCAGTTGCGTGTCGACGCCTGGTTGACCACGTGCCCCGAGAACCTCCGTGATCACCCCCTCGCCTGGCTGAAAATGCGAAGGAAATCGGATCACTTCCAGAACGACCTTGTCTTGTGGTTGAGCACTTTTGACGCCTGGATCTCCAACCAAGATGGGTTGGGAAAATACGTTCCCATCCACCATGACCTGACAGACCCCGGCTTCCTCGGAGTAGGTGCCAACGAACTGGTGAGTCTCTCGCTCGAGAATCCGCACGATGTCGCCGGCGACACGCGTTTCGCCACCCACTCGTCGCTGTTGGCGTAGTCGTACCAGCACGGTGTCTCCAGAAGAGGCGTCTCCCGTGCTCTTCAAGGGAATGTAAATGTCCTCGGTTTTTCCTGCGGCGCGGCGCGTGCCGGCGGGACGTACGAAGCCAAATCCCCCTGCGGCGCGGCGAAAGATGCCGATGACCTCCGTCCGTTTGGTCTCACTCGCCGCGGGAGGTCCCACCAAGTGCTCAGCGCCGTAGGCGAGCTGGCCGTTGCGCACCATGCGTTTGACGGTCTTCTTCAACTCGGCGTGTCGCTGCGGATCAAGTTTTAATTGTTTGGCCAGGACGCGCGGTTTGACCGGCACGTACTCGGCCCGCGCGATGTGCTCCAGGATGCGATGTTCCAGTGACGAGTGCTCGGATGTCATGAATGCAACCGCCTCAAAGTTTCATCGCTACTGGGTCGGGGTGGTCGTTGGCGGCCGAAGCATCATCGAGTTGCGGTTGACGTTTGAACAATTTTCGACCGAGGCTGGCTTGATATGGAGTCCAGAGGCTGCTCGTATTGGCGTCGTCGCGCATCAATTGGTCAAAGGAGTTGACTTTGGCATCCAAGTTATCCAGCAGATGCAAGACCATGGCCTCGGTGGTCATGGGGAGCCGCGGGCTGCCGTATTCGTATTGCCCGTGATGGCTGACCACAAGATGCTTGAGACGCAGGGCCAGCTCCGGCGGAAATGGTTCCCCCATTAATTCAACCGTTTGTTTCAATTTGTCTTCCAGGATCCGGACGCCAATCACCACATGCCCGATCAGTTGTCCTTCATCGGTGTAGGTCAGCTCACGGTCGTAGGCGAGTTCTTCGATCTTGCCAAGATCGTGCAGCATCGCCCCCATCAACAATTCATCGGCGTCGATCTGTGGATAGTGCCGCGCCACGGATTGCGTGAGATGCATCAACGTGACCACATGTTCCACGAGACCACCCGGATAGGCATGGTGGTTCTTCACGGCGGCTGGAGCCCGAGAAAAGCGGTCCAGGAAATCATGGTCGATCAAGAAGCACTCGGCCAATCCGCGCAGGTGGTGATTGCCAATCTGCCGCAACAGGTCCGTGAACTCGCCAAGCAGTTTCTCGACATCCCGGGTCTTCAGCTGGTTAAAGTCTTCTTCGTTGACGGTCTCGGCGGCTACCCGCTCCACGTTCGTCACGATGATCTGCATCGCACCGTTGTAGTACTGGGTGTTGCCGGTGGCACGGACATAATCTCCCGTGGCGAATTCGCGCATGATACGGTCGCTCACGTTCCACATCATGGCGTTGACGGTTCCTGTGCGATCGGAGAGCCGCATTTGCAGATAGAGATTGCCGTTTCGATTCGTCCGCAGTTGTTTATCCAACACCAGAAATACCTGGTGAATGGCCTCATGCTCGCCAAACTGATTGATAAAGCGTTGGTTCATGCCCTCCATTCTAGGCGAGTTGCCCTTGATCGGACAGATGGCGCGGACTCGCTCGGGTCGACGCCTAATATAAAATCCCGGGCCATTTAACGGCCGGCGGACCCTGGGGGTTTGTCAAAAGCAAATGTGGGCCGGCGACTGGCCTGCGATGGATCGGTCTTGACGAGAACCACAGGCTGGAAGCCTATGCCACAACCAGGCGTTTGTCCACTTGGCTGGTCGAAGTGCTCATGAAATTTGGCCGTGTTGGACATCGAAAAACCTGAGCCGTCGACGAAGAACAGCCGATGTACCAGCCCAAAGCCGGCGTTGCCCGTCAGGGTGGTAGGTTCATTACAACCGGCCCGTTCGGCCTCTGCGCCGGATGAATTCATTCTCAAAGCCCCCATTCTTCTCGCGTCATTTGCCCACGTCTTGTTTGTGACCTATCAATTCAGTTGGGAAGGCTAACTTCCTCCTTGTCTTGACGAATTGCCTCCTTGTCCAAAGTTCGTTGTTTCGGTTTTCATTACTAGTTCGGCCCATCGTGCGTTCTTGTTGAGGAGTGTCCATCATGTCCACATTCACTAAGAGCCCCACTTTTCTGTATGTGCTACTGATTGTGGCCGTCCTGGCCGTTTCTGCTTCGCCAACGCAGGCTGAATCGCTCAGCGATCTGCTTGCTGGCAACGGCAACGTCCAAATCGTGGCGGTTGAAGAGGAGTGGGAGCTGGTGGTGGATGAGGCAATTGCCGACATCGCGGCTCCGCAGATCACGACGGCTTTTTCTCCCGTGGGACATATCGGAGGGATCTATGCGACGCTGGACATCAACCACCATAGCGAGCCCGAATTCAGTCCAGGCGGCTTGCAATTGCATGTATTTCAGGGTGAAGAGCCGATTTGGATTCAAGGTTTGCCCGATCGCGGTACCTTACGGACCGTAGGAGAGGTCATTACCTGGAAACAATGGATGAGTGTGCATAATGGCGTCCTGACCTTCTCAATCGATGACGGGAGCTCCGATACGTGGGGGCATTTCGGTGGCCAAGGCAATCTCGTGGCGCAGTTCGAAACAGAGCTGACCAACCTAAATGGTTATAACCCCCAAGTGTCGGTCGCCAATTCTGGTGTTGGCTATGCCTCAAATCGTGTGCGTTCGTTGATCTTAAAAAGTGTGCGCGTCTACACGTCGTCGAACAGCGAGCACGAATTTAGCGTCAATGGCGTCGTAGACGATTTGGACAACTAATAGCGACGCAAGCCTGATTCCAACTCATCTCGTTCCAACTTGGGTAACTTTTTTTTGACGGGCCAATCCGATGATTACACGCAAACGTTCCTCCCGAATCCGACGCAAAGGCAATATCTTGGTCTTGTCCGCGGTCCTAATGCTGGGCATGTTGGCCATGTTGGCCTTTGCCATTGACATGGGATACCTGTGGACCGTACGCACCGAGCTGCAACGATCTGCTGACTCAGCCGCGCTGGCCGCAGGTTGGGAACTGATCTCCGCCGATAGCCTGGAAAGTGGATTCTCGACTCCGGATTATGCAGAGAACGCCGCGGAGACGGCGAGAAATTTTGCGGGCTTCAATTTTTCGGGAGCGATCTCTCCTGAGTTGGGCAATGATGACGTGACCGTTGGCTATCGGGCCAACCCGTTTGATACAACCGCGCCATTGATCGTGGGAGGAACTGAGGAACCCAACACGGTCGTCATCAACGTACGACGCACGAGCGGCCAAAATGGCGAAGTCCCACTCTTCTTCGCTCGCGTGTTGGGGATCGAGACCAAGGCGGCAGTCGCGACGGCGACGGCCGCGC
>SXHS01000074.1 GCA_005773145.1 Planctomycetaceae bacterium
GTAACGCTTGTCGACCCGTTCCCCGGCTCCGCTGCCAATCATCGGCGGGCAAAGGCTCGAACCAGATCGTTTCCAGCTGAGTAATTTTCATGAGTTGCAGCCCCTTATCCCGTTTTGTGTTGAATAAGCCTTGTGATGAATAAGAGGTTTTCTCAGGCCATGAGCCCTTGGCTACTGTGGGGGGATTGCGTGGCCGCTTGCGTGTCGCCAGTTTAGTGGATAGATTATCCATCCGTGAGATGGCTGTCAAACAGTAACGATTGAATCCTCAGAATCGAGGTTGGTGCACCGTGTTATCTGTTGCCGTAACCGACTACACGTTTTCGTCGTTGGATCTCGAGGAGTCCATCCTCAAACCGCTGGGTGCGGCGATCATCGGTGGCCAGTGTAAGACGTCGGATGCCGTGATGGCCCTGGTGGGCCAGGCCGACGCGGTGATCACTCAGTTCGCCCCAGTCAACGCCGCCGTCATCGCGGCCATGCAGCGAGCCAAAGTTATTGTGCGCTACGGAATTGGCGTGGACAACGTGGATTTGGAGGCAGCCCGATCGCGTGGGATTCCGGTCTGCAACGTACCCGATTATTGCATCGACGAGGTGGCGGATCATACACTGGCCTTCATCCTGGCAGCGACTCGGCAAGTTGTTCCCAATTGCCTGAAGGTGCGGTCCGGTCAATGGGGACTAGCCGTGCCACTCGACCAAATGAAGACGTTGCGCGACCTGACGGTGGGAGTGGTCGGTTTTGGTCGCATTGGCCGTGAAGTCGCCGCACGTCTACGAGCATTTAAGTCCTCGGTCCTGGTACACGATCCGGTGGTGGCTCCAGATGCCGTCGTGCAGGCGGGCTGCCGTCCAGCGACCTGGTCGCAGTTGTTGGCCGAATCGGATGTGATCACCTTGCACTGTCCCTCCACGCCACAGACGCGGGGGCTTGTGAACCAAGCGGCGCTCAACGCCATGAAGCCGGGGGTGATCTTAATCAACGTCGCACGCGGTGACATTGTGGACCTGCAGGCACTCACGGGGGCTCTCGAGAGCGGCCACGTTTCGGTCGCGGCACTCGACGTGTTCCAGCCCGAACCCATTCCCGCTCAACATCCGATCCTGGCCCAAGGCAATGCCATTGTGGCGGCGCACGTGGCGTCGACCAGTGTTTGCGCGGTGCGCACGTTGCGTGAAACGGCAGCCCGCATTGCCGCCATGGCGCTGCGTGGTGAACCGCTGCCGAACGTCGTCAACGGTGTTGCCTCCCGGTAAGGCATAACTCTATGTCGCATAGAGCCCACCACTTTCGTTGTCTGCTGGCCGTTTGGCTGATGGTCGCTCCGGGATTGCCGTTGAGAGCTGCGCCGCGGGATGGCTCCGAGGCGATTGGTCCGGGTCGTAGCGAATCACCTTTGCTCGACGATGCCGCGTTTCGCCGGGTCGAGCAAGCCATCGATCGAGGATTGCAACATCTGGCCCGCTTGCAACAGCCCGATGGGTCGTTTCACGCTAATCAAGCTGCGGCGCAGCCTGGCATTACCGGCCTATGCACAATGTGTTTTCTGGCTCGAGGGCACGCGCCAGGCATCGGTCCGTACGGCGACCTACTGAACAATGCCATCGCATACATCGTGAATTGCCAACACGATACGGGCATCCTGTCCGTGGAGGTTTCCACCGAGGAAAGGTCGCTCCCGTCCGCCACCTACAATCATACCATCGGCGGGCTGACTCTGGCCGAAGTCTATGGAATGACAAGCAAGCAACAAGAAGTCCAATTGAATACCACCCTTGCACGTGCCGTGGAATACTCACTTCAAATGCAGTTTCGCGCGCAACAGTCGGCGGACGATGCCGGCGGCTGGGGATACATGCCACCCCATGACGAACATTTATCGGATCTGTCCGTCGTTTCTTGGCAGATCATGTTCTTGCGCGCCGCGAAGAACTCCGGTTTCCTCGTTCCTCAATCGGCTATCGAAGATGCCTTGGCGTATGTAGATCGGCACTATGACTCGGAAACCGGTGGTTTTTTCTATCATCCGGGCACGCATTTTCGCAGAGCCACCCCCAGCATGACCGCCGTGGGAATTCTGATGCTGTCCTTGGGAGGCCAACATGACTCTGCCAAAATTCAACAAGCGGCAGACTGGCTCGCGCGCCACCCGTGGCGCATGGACCTTACTCCCGGGGACGATAACGTGGGAGAGTATACGGCCTACTACTCGATGCAGGCCGCCATCCAGCTGGGCGATCCGTACTGGTCGCGGATCTCCGCCCCAATTCTCGACGGCGTTTTGCAGAACCAGCGGCCTGACGGATCGTGGACGCCTGGCCAGTATGGTGAGCAAGTTGGCTCTGCGTATACGACGTCGATGTACATCCTAACGCTGGCTGCTCCCCTGCAACTGCTCCCCATTTATCAGCGATGACGAGGTGTCCCCATGGATCGCGAAGAGGTTTTTGCCGGCCATGAGTCCGTGGCCTTTGTGGGGGACTCGCTCGGCCGCTTGCATGCTGCCAGTTTGGTGGATAGAGTATCCATCGCCGAATGTCGTCAACGGTGTTGCCTCGCAAGTTTTAGGATGTTCTGACCATCATGTCGACCAACGTACTGGTTACTGGCGGGAGCGGCTTCATCGGGACCTGGGTGCTCCGCGAGCTGCTGCAACGCGGAGCTCAGCCCGTGGTTGTCGACACCCAGCCCCCACCGCCGCGCTGGGGACGTATCCTTGGTCGCGATTCCGAGCGAATCGTTCGGGCCGACGCGTCCCTTTTGGATCGGCAGAGTCTGCTGGCTGCCATCGAACAATACCACATCAGGCACTTGATCCACCTGGCAGCGCTCCTCACTCCTGCCTGTCAGGACGATCCTTGGCTGGGATGCCAGGTTAATGTGCTAGGTAGTGCCACGGTTTTTGACGCGGCCCGTCTCTCTGGGCAAGTGCGATCCGTGGCCTATGCCAGTTCCTATGCCGTTTATGGCCCGGAGGTCGGAGATCTTGCAGCGGAAGAGAATCGGCCCCCTTCGTTTTATGGCGCCTATAAGCAAGCGGTCGACCAAATGGCCGAGCAGTATTGGCGTCATTTTCAGATGGCATCCGTCGCCGTTCGGCCGCATGTGGTCTACGGACCGGAACGCGATCAAGGCCTGACGGCTGGCCCATCGCTGGCCGCACGGGCGGCCGCTCTCGGCCAATCCTACACCATCGCTTACACGGGACGGGTGGGTTACGACTATGTCGAGGATGTTGCGCTTGCCTTCGTGCGTGCGGCGTTCGAGTGTCCGAGCGGGGCCACTGTCGTTGACCTGCCCGGTGAGTTGGCCACGTCCGAGGAATTCGCGCGGGCCATTGAGGCGGCGGTGCCTGCGGCTCGGGGAACGATTCACGTTGATGGACCGGCGATTCCCGCCAATATCCCCCCAAGACCGCGATTTATCCGCGAACTTTTCCCCGACTGGCAGGCAATGTCCCTTCGCGACGGCGTGCGAAAAACGATCGAGTTTTATCGATAGCCGCACTCTCTCCAACTCCAATCCGGCAATACAAGCACGTGGCGCAAGCCAGTGCGTCTGCACCTACCTTACAAAGACTCGTGATCCAAAAGTATTTTTGCGTGAATTTCTTGGTGCGGGCGACTATACATGCAGTGGAGATATAATACCCTGGAATCTGGCAGCTCCCCTCAAATGGCTGCCTATTTACCCGAGATAAGGAGGATTTGCCATGGATCGCGGCCGAAGACAACTGGCAACCCTGGCCGGTGTGAGCGCTCTCTGGCAGCTCATACCCGCCAATCTCCGTAGCATTGTGCCGTCGGTACACGCAGCCTCTCCCGAAGAAGCCACCTCTGCCGTGATTGGACAAGGGGGGCCGCGTGTTGCCGACGACCGATCACCACTCTTGCCCGAACAAGACTTCGCGGCGTGCGAACAGGCGGTCGATCGGGCGCTGATGTGGCTCGTTCGCCAACAGAACCGTCGGGGAGGCTTTCACGTGCGGCGCGCTTCGGTCGA
>SXHS01000010.1 GCA_005773145.1 Planctomycetaceae bacterium
AGTCGGTGCCTCGCCACACGTCGCTCGCGCCATGTGCTTCGCTCCCCAACACGATCGCGGTGGCAACTCGAAAATCGCAGTCGCTGTAGTTCGTCACGGCCTCGGCCCGTCCGACCACGATTCTCGCCGCTTGTTGTTGCAGCCACTTGCGACACGTGACCGCGTCGGTGACCGCCGTCGGCACGGCAAACACGGTTCCCAGACTGGCACGGATGACATTGGGATTATAGACGTCCGTCCCCTCCCCACAGACGATGACTCCCTGTGCACCGGCGCCATCGGCACTTCTCAACACGGCGCCCAAGTTCCCTGGCTTCTCCACGCCGTCCAAGACGATCCACAGCGGTTGTTTGCCCATGGGCAAACGGTCCAACGTTGACGCGGGAATGGTTGCGACCGCGACGAGCCCCTCGTTCCGCTCGCCAAATGCCAGCCGATCCAAAATTGCGGGGGGTACTGAAAATAGGGTCGCCCCTTGCTGCCGCAAGCGATCCAACACCCGATCGAGAGACAAAAGGTGGCCAGCGGACGATGCGGTCCCATCCGCCCGATCACAACAAAATACCTCCTCGATCCTCACGCCACCTTCTAAGGCGCGAACAATCTCGCGCTGGCCGTCCAGGATCGTTCGCCCCTGCTGATTTCGGCCGCGCCGAGTTCGCAGGCGAAGGGCCCGTTGCACGCGTGCATTGCGAGGATTGCTGATGGATTCCGGAGACAATGCACACCCTCCCCATTCACCGACCAAACGGCCGCTGGCACTGGCATTGGAACCTATTAGTCTAATCCCTATTCGCCGCGTGGGCGAGTTCAGCCCGACCAGCGCGCCACGACGCCGGCATCCAAGGACCGACCGTCCGCCGTGTGCAGGCGCAACTCCCGGGCGTCGACTTGGCCTCGCGGAATCGCAAACGCCTCCCCCAGTGCCTGCGTCAACTCGTCCGGTCCGAGTCCGGGGGTGTGACACGTGAGCAGGATCAGGGCACGATGCGCTGCCGTTAGTTGGGCGCAGTCGCGCAGCAATGGCAGGAGGTCCTCCGAGATCTTCCAAGGCCGACCCGTGGGGCCATGGCCATAGGTCGGCGGATCTAAGATCACTCCGTGGTATTGCCGTCCGCGGTCCAATTCGCGACGAACAAATCGCCGGGCATCCTCCACGATCCAACGGATGGGGGCTTGGGATAGATCCGAGAGTTGAGCATTGCCGCGTGCCCAGGCATGCATCGGGCGGGCGGCGTCGACATGCACCACCCGGGCCCCCCGGGCCGCACACGCCAACGTGCTTCCGCCCGTGTAGCCAAACAGATTCAATATGGTCAACGGTTCATCGCTGGCCCGCATACGTTCGGCCAGCCAGTCCCAATTTTCCGCTTGTTCGGGGAACAGGCCCACTTGCCCGGCGGGGGTTGGCTGAAGCTGCAAACGAAACGGCGGGTGCTCAATCATCCATGTCGACTGACAATCCTCACTCCAATGCCACTTTCCCCGCTCCCGTTCCGCGCCGCCGCCCGACGGACTCCGCGTGAATCGCGCGTGGGCGCCGCGCCAACGATCGTCGCCCAACGTGTAATCCCCCGTGGCGGCGGGACTGGGCCGGTCTAGCGACCACTCGCCAAATCGCTCCAATTTGCGTCCCTGTCCGAAATCGAGCAATTCATAGGCTGCCGGTGAAAACATCGGACGCCCGCTGGCTGGTATAATTTCCGTGGTTACGGCAAAATGCACGAGGAACGCATCACGACCGCATGGGGTGATCGTCAGCCGGGTCGCCTAGGCGGGCCTGTGATCCGTTTTCGGTCGTTCGCAGATTAGCAGGATCGGCTATCTTGCGGGATGGGATCTGGAGATTCCCGAGTGATGTGGGGGCGACATGTGGACTCAACGTAGGAAGTTGGTGGCCATGCAGGCTCGGATCGACGCACGGCAGCGGTGCGCGCACGGGGTGGATTGGTGCCGATTGGCCCTGGCATTGATTGTCTGGGCACCCGCCACGGCGCGGGCCGCCCCCGACGAAAACCGCCCGATCGGCGAATGGGTTCGCGACCTTGATGCGGATCGTTATCAACAACGGGCGGCCGCCACCGACCGGCTGATTGCCATGGGGGGGGCGGTAGCCGGCCCCGTGGCCGAGGCGCTGCCACAGGCGAGCACCGAGATGATTGGACGCGGGGTGCATGTTCTCAAACAATTGGCGCTGACCGCGGACGACGCCTCACGGCAGGCGGCGTATCAACAGTTGTCTCAGCTCTCCCAGGCGAAGGATGCCCGCGTGGCCCGCCGCGCGGGGGCGGCCCTGGAGTCGGTGGAACGTGTCCGCATGCAGGAAGTCCTGGAGCAACTCGTCCGGTTGGGTTTGGAGGTTCAACACGACGGGCAGTTTCGCGGGCTGATGTTTGTTGCGCCAGGCATGTCACTCACCATTGGCTCGAGCTGGAAGGGGACTCCAGAACAACTACAACTGATTCGCTGGCTCCGTGATGTCGAATCGGTGCGGCTCGTCGGCCCACAGGTCACCGATGCCGCGTTGTCCGCAGTTTCCCAGATGAAGCGAGTGAAGACGGTCTTCATCTGGGAAGCGGCGATCACCGACGGTGGGCTCGCCGGTTTGCGGGATCTGAAGTCTCTGCAGCAACTGACCATCTGTTACTCGCCCCTTACCGACGGGGCCAGGGAGACCCTCCAGGGGTTGTCAGGACTGCATGCCCTATGTTTGTGCGGCACGCAGATGACCCGAGCGAGCGCGGTGGCGTTGCAGGAGGCCAACGCGCAGGTCACCGTCGACTTTCGCCACGGCGCATTCCTGGGGCTAGGCTGCAAAAACGCGCCCGCCGGCTGTACGGTGGATAACATCCGTTCTAGGTCGGCGGCGGAGAATGGGGGGCTCCGCGTTGGCGATGTGATCGTGCGCTACAATCAACAACCGGTTGCGACGTTTGAGGACCTCGTGAATCTGATCGCGGAGAATCGTGTGGGGGAGACGGTACCCATTGAAGTAAGCCGCGGGGCCAAGAACGAAACGCTGTCGGTTCAGTTGGGGGCATGGGATGAAGAGTCGTTGCAAAACGCGCTACCCCGCGCGCCTCGCCTCCGCCTCGGCCGCTGATTGATACAAGTACGGGTTGAGCGTCGGGTCGTTATACATCTTGAATTGCCGATAGGTTCGATGACGCATGCTGCCGGCGTAGATCCCCTCCAGAAGTTGTGCCAGCGCAGTGGATAGATCGTCTCGCTGTAACTGGCAGATGGCCAGTTTGTGTTGAACCGAACGAATGTGCTCCGGCGTCGCGTCGGCCCTCTCATGCTGTTCGCGTAGATGAAAAATGCGCAGGGATAGGATCGAGAGTCGATCGATCACGCTGCCAGGTGTCTCCGAATTAAGCCGAGCCGCATTATCGGGCACAACCTGATGCTGTTGCAGATCCTCGGTAATCCAGTCGTCGATCTGCTCGATCCCGTCATTGCGTTGTTGATTGAAGCGATCAATGGCCCGCTTGACTTGTGCAATGCGGGCATCGTCCACGTCGGGACTGCGAGCGATATCTTCCTCATGCCACAGCAAGAAATTGTAGCCATGTTGCTGGGCGACCAGGCGCAGCCATCCCGCGGATAGGTTGTCGACGGCCTGATGATGCCAACGAGCAACGAGTTGCTCATGTAACTGAATGATCTCGGATACTTGAATCATGACACGTGCCTATTCCCGGCCTAATCCGGACAAAAAACCCGGCCGCTCACCGCTGGCCCGCCCTGCGAAAGGGATCCGTCGGCGGATTCTACGTGAAACCGCCATTTTGATACAAGATAAAATAGGCAAAACGAGCCCCAGTTCGGGCCGGGCGGTCGCCGTTCGCGGAGCCTCTGCCACGACCTGTATTCCGCAGAGGGGGGTGGTCGCTACAATGCAATTGCAAGGGAGCCGAGGGGACTTGAGGGGGGAATTGGCATGGCCATGGCAGCACGTACCCGCCGCGCATTGGCCGTCGGGCTCGGCGTGGGGCTCATCGGCATGCTGATCACGGGCTACGTGGTCAGTGTGGCCGGGGACCGTACCGGCTCGACTTCGCTACGGTCGGCCGCACGGCGCAGTCCGTTTGACGGCGAGCGGGCCATGCGCGTTCTCGAACAGGTGTGTGCGTTTGGGGCCCGCCCCAGCGGTTCACCGGGCATGCTGGCGCAACGCGACTGGTTGATCGCCCACTTTGAATCCTTGGGGGGGCAGGTTTCGCAGCAAGCCTTTTCCGCCCGGCATCCAGTCACCGGCGCCCCGGTTTCGCTGGTCAATTTGGTCGTCAAATGGCGTCCCGAGCTTACGGAGCGCATCCTGCTTTGTGCGCACTACGACACACGTCCCTTTCCGGACCGCGATCCCGATCCCGCCCGTCGCCGGGGTGTGTTCCTAGGGGCGAATGATGGCGCGAGCGGCGTGGCCTTGTTGGCTGAACTTGCCCACCATATCCCCGACTTGCCACCGCGATTGGGGATCGACATGGTGTTGTTCGACGGCGAGGAGTTGGTGTACGACAACGACCGCGATCCCTACTTCTTGGGATCGGAGCATTTCGCGCGGGGCTACGCCCGTGAGCCACGCCCCTTTCGCTACCGCTGGGGGGTGCTGTTCGACATGGTCGGTGACAAGCACCTGGAAATCTATCAAGAAGGGAATAGCATCAGCTGGGCCGACACCCGCCCCCTGGTGGTCGAGATTTGGGAAACGGCCCGTATCTTGGGAGTCCATCAGTTCGTTGCCCGTGCGCGACATACCGTGCGGGACGATCACTTGCCACTGCACAATATCGGGGGGATACCCACCTGCGACATCATTGACTTCGACTATCATCCGCCCGACAATCGAAAGCAATCCTATTGGCATACGACCGAGGACACCCCCGACAAGTGCTCCGCCGCATCACTGCGACTCGTGGGTATCGTAACGCTTGAATGGCTCAGACGCATGAGTTTATAACGCCTAACGGTGGCCCGGGCTCAGGGGCCCCGCCGTGAACGATATGCCCGGAAAGGACCGGTCGTTACATGTGGACCACGGTATTATTTTCGCTGACGATTGTGGGAATTTCTTTGGCGCTGCTCCAGCATCAGCGATGGCATTGGGAACGTACGGCATGGGGTTGCGACACGGATGCACCGGTGGACACGTTGGCCCAACGTCGGCATCGACGCCGCATGAACACGGCCGTGTTGATGGGCGTCTTGGGCATCGGCTTGATGCCGAGTACGATGGTGCGGGACGCAACGCGGCTCGGCTATTGGTGGTACTGGGCCGGATTGCTGCTGGGCGTGCTGGTGTTGATGGTCTTCGCACTTGGCGACTTGGTCGGTTCGCAGCTTGAACTGCGTCGCCAGCGACATCAATTGTTGGCCGAGCGACAAATGTGGCTGGACCAAATTGCCCAACAAAAACGCACGACACCGGGTGACGAGCAGCCCACGGGGGAGCTGCCATGTTCTTAGTTCGGGTTTTGCGCTCTTAGCGCACTTAGGATGTAGGTGGTAGTCGAGCGATGGACCCATTGCGTCTGACCATTGGTCTGGAGCCGTTGGCCGTCTACTTGTTGATCGTGGGCGTGATTGGCTGGCGCGCGCGCCCTCTGATCGTCAACGGTCATCGTGACACGACCGTCCTGTTGTTGGCCATCGCCGGACTGGTAGTCATCGGGCCACTGGAGTTGTTCTTGCCGGAGGCAGCCATCGGCCGCTGGGGTGGGTGGGTTTGGATTCCCATGCTGACACTTTTTGGCTTATCGGCCTGGTTTCTCGTGCTCTCGTTGCCGCCACGCATCGTGATTTACAACATGACCGACGATCGGTTCCGGCCGGTTCTGGCGGAAGTGGTGCGACGATTGGACCCCGACGCTCGCTGGGCGGGGGACACGGTCACCCTTCCGCAACTCGGCGTCCACTGTCACTTGGAGTACTACTCGCTGCTGCAAAACGTACAACTCGTGCCATCGGGGAGCAAGCAAGATGCGGTTGGTTGGCATCGCTTCGAAATGGCCCTGCGAAACGCTCTGACCCACTCGTCGCTATTTCCGTTTCCGAAAGTTGCCAATCCCTATGGCGCGGCTTGTATCGTGTTGGGGCTGGGTCTCGGGGCGGGGTTGTTGGCCTACTTGGCCTATGATCCGGGGGCCGTCGCGGTAGCCCTTACCGATCTTCTGCGGATCTAGCCGCCCGGTGTTGTTTTTTGGCAACATGCGACCACATCGACAACGTGGATGATGCCTTAAGACTACGTGCGGCCGGTAGACATCGCCGACGCTATTTGCTCTAAGTCCCTACCTCTTAGTCGGTTGCAGGTTTTTTTCCAGACTTGGCACGCGACCTGCTTTAAGGCTTCTCCACTGTCGCCAGGATGAACGCGACAGACAAGCTACGTAGTTTGCTCTTTTGTGACTGTGATCAGAAACGTGAATGTGAGTGTGTTGGAACTTTGACTTTTCACCTGGGAGATTTCTTACGATGACGCGCCAATTCTTCTTCGCTCTGACGGTTGCTGGCCTTTGCCTGATCAATGGAAACAGCTTTGCCGATCAGACCCAGCCCTCGAATGATACGCTCAGCCAAATGGGCTTGGCCGGAATGCAGATTGCCAGCGAAACCGAAGCGATGCAAGTTCGCGGCAAGGGCTATGTGCACGGCGGACACGGTTCTTCGGTCGCCGCTTGGGGCCAGTCCTCGGCCAATATCGGCGGACCACACGGTGGGGCCAGTGCTTCCAATGGCTATGAAGCCAAGGGCAAGCACGAAGCCGGTGGTGAAACCTCCTCGGTAGCGGGCATGAGCATCGAGAAGACGGTTAGCCGCAAGGGTTGTGGTTGCAAGAGCACCTACAAGCTGAGCTTGACCAAGACGTACTTCTCGGGCGGTTCTTCTTCCGCTTATGCGAAGTAGTTTGACTTGAATCGCTTCGACGGCAGCTCTTGTCGTCATCGAGCGACGGACGAATCTTGACAAGTGACAAGGCCCTGTTGCCTCACGGCAACAGGGCCTTTCTTTGTGTAGTCGGACACACCGTTACCAAGTAATGCCCGTGCCGACGGAGAATCCGACAAGGTCCATGGCGATACCACCGGCATCCGCCACGGAGATGCCTTCGGCCTCTCCTACCGCACCAGCAAAGGACTCGGCGAAGGTATTGCCCTCGCTGGCATCCCAGTATTGGTACTCGGCCGCCACGCGGAAAAAGGCCGCAGCGGGGAGCCATTTCAAGGCATAGTTCCACTCGACACCCATTGCCGCTTCGCCAATGAACATGGTCGTCGGATCATTGAGCAGGGCACCGTTCACCGCGAAGGCATTCCCCGTCGGATCCGTCATCGTGGAACTGGTCTCAACCTCGGAGTACGAATCGCCCCACAAGACCGATCCTCGCAGCCGCCAGAATAGTTGCGCACACGAGTTGCAGAATAGGGGCGTCCGCGATTCGACGCCTCCCGTCAATCCCGTTCCATACGCATAGCGATCGGATCGCGCCGTCCCCACCAGCCAATTGTCGTCCACGGTCGCCAAGACCTGCAGGGCCGTGTCCTGCTCGATCGAGGCGTACCGCACACCCATGGACCAATTGAGTTTCGTGTTACAGAAGCTACCGGCCTTGGTCACTTCTAGGTCCGCCGTATATGCATCCAGACGATTCATGGCCATGACACCCGTCTCGATGTCGTCGCCGCTGGGGACCCATAGCGGATCGAAATCTCGCTCGGAGCCACTCAATCGCCAGTAGCGCCCGACAAGACCAAAGCAATTGCCTTGCACACCAACCCAGATGCGGGGTGTCACAAACAGTTGATCGATGTCGCCGCTGTCAAAGGCCACGGATTCATCCGTGGCCAAGTCCGTTAAAAAATATTCCGTGGACGAGGTGTTCAGAGAAGGGAACAGAAATACGGCCTCGGAACCTACGATCCACGTCGCACCGCGACAACCGGTCGTGCACTCCGTCGAAGAGCAGGCACAAGCGGCTGCTGCCGGTGCCGGCTGGAAGACGGGTGGGGGACTGGCAGCCTCCCGTTCGGCTTCAGCCGCCGTCGCATCCGGCAGGGCTTCCTCCCCGACCGCATCCGCGACGACCTGCTTTGCGGTTGCCGTGCGTACGGTCTTCGCAACCGCTGCCGTTTTCTGGGGGACCGTGGATGGCGTTTTCGCGGCTACCTTGACCACCGACTTAGTCTTAATCGCCGTCGCGTGGGTGGACGCAGGTGCCGACTCGTCCGAACCATCGGCCGTGGTGGCCGCCTTGGCAGCCATCGGCGTCTTGGCCTTGGACTTGGTCACTGTCTTGTTGGGCGTCCGTTTGCCGGTGGTGGCGTCGACTCGATTCGACTTGGGGGCTGGCGCGCCCGCCACCGCTTCGCTTTCGTGATCCGCGTCGTAGGTCGAGGCAATCACTCGCGTTGGTTCGTCCTCGGCTGCCGTCGCGCCGATGAGCGAAATGGGTGTCGAGGTTTCGTCCATGAAATCTGGTTGTGCCGTTTTGGGGTAAGGCAGTGACCGGCCAATTGTGGGAGTGCCAATCATGGGCGCCCCGTTCAGGGGTGACACAGTACCAAGGCCCGGTGGGCTTGCCGCGGTGGCTGGGACTTGATGGGTCGCACTTGGTTCATTGGGTAGACGCCGCGCTTCCTCCGGCACCGGGCTGAGCCGCAGCGCGCTCGGTGCCACCATGGGAACGGTCGCCTCCTCGGCCCGAGCGGGCATGGACCCAAGTCCCCACGTGGTGAGGGTGGCCAAAATACACGTTACGATCCTTCGTCGAGTCATCGAGTTACCCCCATCTTTCAGGTTCGCGCGAATCAGCAGGGCCGACCAAGCACAGGTGTTACCTGGACAACAGGCCTCGCCATGGCGGCACGTCATAAACAGTTCGGGCCATAGGTTGCGATCATTCGTCGCTTTCAGCAGATCGCGCACAGTCGTCACGTCCGCTACGACCATCCCATCGACGCACGGTGGCCGCGACCCTAGCAAATCGCGCGGCGCAGGCCCTAGCTTCACGGATCCGCAAGGCCATCGAAATCGAATCAATCCGCGTGAATTGCCCCATTTGTTAGCGATGTCGCTTCCGAGGTTGGGCCCACGACTCGATTGGGCTGCTACAGACTCGCCAGGCGGCAAGGCTTCGCCAGATTACGCACCAAGTCCGGCATGTTTTTGTCTGATCGTTAAGAACAAGTCGGCGAAGTCCGATCTACCGATACAGCCGGCACATTCGGTCCATTCCGGATGCCGGGAACAATTGACATAACTGGCACAGCAATCAGTGCAGGCAGTGGTCACAACCCGGGGGGGCTTGAGACGTGCTGGAATCAACAAATATTCGCGCCCTGACGATGGCGATTGTCGCTAGCGTCGGCTGGTGGGTGTCGGGACCTATTCACATGGGCTTCCCGACCGTCCTGGGCCAGTCCCCTGATCCTCGTGCCTCCCATCCGGTTCCGGTACAAGGTGCGGCGCATGGGTCCGGGGAAAATTGGCCCGTGGACTTGGGCTGGATGTCCTCCATGCATCGTTCCCTTTTCATGACCCAGAATGGCGGCGTGGTCGGGGAGGAATCGCACGGTGGTCGCCGCCAGCCGAAACCTACCTGGCAGGACACGGGGACGGCCTTGTGGCGTCCGTTTGTGTTGACGGAGGACGGAGGGAATGGGGACGCGGGTCCCACCGCACCGCATGTGGGGACTCCAGAATTGGCCCGAGTGCCTGCGGCTGGGGCTTCCGCCACTTCAACCGGTCGAAAGCTAGATCCTGAAACTTCAGTTCCAGCGCTCCTGCGGCCCTTCTACCTTTCGCAGGATGGCGGCTACATTCGCGGCACGGGCTCATCGTCGGTTGTGTCCTCCATGCGTTGGCTGGACGACACCGTACCCGCGAATTCGGCGCAATGGGGCTCGACGTTAGAACAGTCCTTGACCATGAGTGCCAACGGAGATGGCCGCCCGAACCCGAATGCCGCTCGCATGGTGGACCACGAGGAATCGGCCGAGCGTCTGCCGTCGCCGGATGGGGGACTCGATCCCAATGATGCCGCGCCCAGCTTGCCAACTGAAGACGCTAACAACAAGTCCGCTGACGACGAAAAAGGGATTGGAGGCGACAAGAAGCTGGGGAGTCCGCCCGAGGACAACAGCTTGCAGTTCTTGCGATTCAGTACCGTGTTGTTGGAGCCGGGCAAACTGCAAACCGATATTGGGTTCCTCTATTCACTCAGCGAAACGCAAATACCGGTCGCCGCCGGGCCCGATGACGTGGCGCCGGGCATTCTGCGTCAGCGGCAGTTAACGATTCCGGTGGAGTTTCGTTTCGGATTGACGCGGCGCATGCAGACGTTTGTCGCGATGCCGGTCGGTTGGTCCAACACGGAACTGTCGCTGCCCGGATTCGACGAATTCGAGAACGATGGCGGCATCGGCGACCTGCGCGGTGGGTTTACGTATCTCGTTAAAGAAGGAAAGGACGGTGGCCCGGACGTCACGGCGACCTTTGCCTTCACGGCCCCCACGGGCAACGGCCGGTTTTTCCTTGGGAACACGCTGGTGCAGCCCGCCGGACTGGGGGATGGCTTTTGGTCGTTATCGGGGGATCTATTGGTCATTCATCATTACGACCCCGTCGTGATGTTCTATGGTTTCGGCACTCGACACCGGTTTGAGCGATCGGTCCAGGACACGCTCGTAGCACCTGGTGGCGAATATAGCTACCGATTGGGAGTCGGCTTTGCCGTCAATGAGAAAGTCACGATGAGTGCTGCCTTCAGCGGCGCGTACATCGACGATCTGGACCTGGACGGCGAACGCGTGGAAGGGACCCTGCAAGAACCCCTGTCGTTGCGACTTGCGACCACAATCGCCAAGAACGGGCGTCTGATTGAACCCTTTGTGGATTTCGGTCTTACGAATGACGCCAACGACGCCAATCTGGGCATCATTTGGACTTACTGATGCAACCGACCGCTGGCGACAGAAGGGGAACAAGACATGGGGATAGCTACTGCCGCTAATGTTGTGCTTTGCCCCAGGTGGCGCACCATCCAACGGCGCTTGTGGCTGGCCGTACTCATGGCCGTGTGCGGCTCCGTCGGTAGGCCGTTGCACGCCGCCGAAGACCAGCGTGCGCCCGTTCGCGATCCAGCCCGACAATTTGCGAAACGGCTGGAGAGTTGGGTAGAGATCAAACAGCGCAACATTGTCATGCAGGAACGCGACTACTCGTGTGGTGCGGCAGTGCTCGCCACGGTCGCTCGCTATTATTGGGGGGACGATGTCGGGGAAGAAGATTTTCTGGACGCGTTGGACGAACTGCTGACCGCAGAAGAAGCCGAGGACCGCGTCAAGAACGGTCTCACCATGAGCGACCTGCGCCGCGCGGCCGTGGCGTGTGGGTATCAAGCCGTGGTCGGCAAACTGCCCCTGGAAAAACTCTCGGAATCCAAGGTGCCACTGATTGTTGGCATCACGGTGGACGAGCACGACCATTTTGTCGTCTATCGGGGCCTCTATCCCCCCTACGTTTATCTGGCGGACCCGATTCGCGGGAATATCCGCGTGCGCATCCCAGAGTTTTCAAAGCAGTGGCAGAAAAACACGGTGTTGGCCGTCCACAAGCCGGGACAGAAGGTGCGTGAATCGTCTCCGCTGGGCGTGACCGCAGCCGAGGTCGATCTGGGCAAACTAAACGACCAACTGATACGCACGCAGGGGACGCGTCTCTGGCCGCGACTGAAGCAACACCGCTGATCGATGCGATCGGTGCATTAGCGAGCCTGCCCGCGTGGTCGAACGGTGCCTGCATTTGGTGGTCGGGCCGGTCGGTCATTGCGCTTGTCGGCCGTCTGAGGCGCGGCATCCAAAGGAAGTTGATCCACGACTTTCTGCCAGCCCTTCGGTGTTTCCGGACGGACGAAGTTGTTCGTGAAATCCTTCAGGCCATTGATCAAGTCATTCACCTGCCGATCCTTGAACTCGTAAGATGTGTACGATTGATTCTGCCCCGGTCCGCCGTTGGGAAGATAGATCCGCAACGCTTTCGGCAGAAACAGGGCCTCATCGAGGATCACGACGGCCGCGGAGAAGTCTGCCGCCTCCTTGCGCCGTTTCGGTCGGGCCTCCAGCCAGTACTCGCCCTTGACATCCTTGGGAGGCTGCTTCTCTCGTAGCCAATAGCGCTCATGCAACTGCTGGGCCGTCGCCCCAAACAGAAACGGCAAAGGGCCTTCGGAAATCGACTTGCCTTGCAGTTCGGGAGGCAGCGGATGTTCGACCAGCTGTTTCAGCTGGGCGTTGTACTCGAATACGGAACGCCCGTCACAGATCCAATGCTCCAAGTGCTCCACGGCCTGCATGGGATAGGTCGGCTTGCCGCCCGGCTTTTCGGCTGGTTTGTGATAGCCAATCTCGTCGACGCGAAACATGCCCCGGTCGGGAGCCCCATACTTGATCGAGCCTCTGCTATAGGCCTTGGCCGTATTCGGTTCCTTCGGTCCAAATACGGCATCGTACTCCCAACGATGGAATTGACACTGATAGTTTTTCACTTTCTGACTGCGCTCCTCCCAAAATCGCAGGATCTCATTCAGTCGCTGAGCCTCCTTCGGCTGCAATACCCACGGTGCCGTGTTCTCGGCGCCCAGCACGGCAACGGCGGGTACCGGCGCTGCTGGAGCCTGCGCTGTGGGTGATGACGGGGGTGTCGATATGGCTGCGGCCGGTGCACGGCGATTCGCCGGCAACTGGGCAGACGCCGGTGGGGAAGCGACCGCTCGGGGAGCGGACGGGCGGCGCGGGGGTGTCTGACCGGCCAGGGGAGCGGTCAACAGCCCCAACGTGATCCACGCGACAACGGGTGAGCGAAGAAGAAGGTTCGTGTTTCTTTTCATGGCGCATCGATCGTGGATATAGAACGGAACTATTATCAGAGGCCTTCTTCCAGCGACCGCTCAGCCCGACCGCCGGAAAATCAACCGGGGCGGATTCTAGCAACCGGGTCCCAAACGCCCTAGATCGGTATGGCAAGAATCGACCCTCTCCGCTAGCATTGGTCCGCCACGCCCGCATTCACCGAATTTGGCGGCGGAGGCTAGTGCATCAAATGTGTACATATGTATACTATTGCAGGATGGGGCCTGGAATCCCGGTGGCTGGTTTTGCTACTCCTCGTGAGTCACGACAATGGCATCGCGCAACATGACGCGTCCCGGTACC
>SXHS01000075.1 GCA_005773145.1 Planctomycetaceae bacterium
AGTGATGTGTCGATCGTTGCCATCGGCAACCGCAACGCAGGAGGGGGCTCGGCCCGAGACAAATCCAATGCGTCTGCCGAAGCCGCCGTCAACCCGGCATAGTCCACCTCAACCAACTGCGCCAGCAATTGCTGCCGTTCAACCGCAGTCAATTCGTCCCAGAATTCCAGGACATGCAGCTGGCCGTGTTGCTGCAATACGTGTCGAGCCGTCGTTTCGTTCCAACCAGTTGCCATGTTTGCCTATCAACGAGCCTTGCAATTTGTTTCTGCATTCGCACCTATCGCACCGAATCCAAGGCGCAGGAATCGCGACCTCAGTACAGTCGTCCTCGCACCCAGAAATACGCCAAAGCGCATAGTATGGGGAAGACCACGAACATCGTGACGCTCGTAAAAAGCGTGGTCCACCAGCGACGCGGCCAGCGTCCCATCTGCATGTCTCCCATCAATGGCGTGTGGAGAAACGAATTTTTCCACGGACCGCGCGTGCAACCCAGTCCCACCATTATGACGGAGGGGAGGCAGAGAACCAAGTGACTCAGCGCCGTTGCGTGCCGTTGACCTCAGGCAGCTTTTTGAGGGCGATATTGGACCGATCCGGCTGGAAGCGATGTTGGGCAAAGTAGGAGATATCCTGGGCCTCCTGCGGGACGTCCGGTTCCGCCTGGCGGGCACGTGTGCGTAACAGCCGGCGTAGCGGCGCACCCGCGAACATCGTCTCCTTGTGCATGCTCCCTCGTTCAAACGGACCCGCTCCCAAGACCCACGAGGCATGTGCATCGCTGCGTCCCTGGGACAACCCGGACTGCCAAACCGGCTCCTTGGTTTCGCGATCGTACGCGAAGGCGCCCACCTTGGCCGCCGCGAGAAAATCGTTCTTGCGGGCAAAAGAGATTTCGGGCAGGAGAGGCATCGCCGGAACGCCCGTCGCTACCGTGGACGCCGCACCCAAGGCCTGACTGGCTGGAAGCCCATAGTTGATCTCATGCAAATCGCTCCCCAGCGCACCCACACGCGCCTCCACGACCAGCTCCGCATCCTCCTGCTTTTCTTGTAACAGGCAATTGGCAGCAAGCATCTGCTGGCGCAGCGAGCTGATGACATACTCGGCACTGACGAACCCCGTCACCTTCTGGGGCACGATATAGCGAGTATCCAAAAAAACCTTCTTCCCAGTCAGCGGCCGGAAATCGATATGGGCGACCGAGCGATCCACGGCGTCCGACATCAACAGCTGTTCGGTAGCCGTACGACTTACCATCGTCCCGCATCCGCTGCACGACAGTCCCAATACCGCGCAACAACACGCTATCAGACCCGCTATGCGAGCGCGGTGTCTGCCAGCATTGAGGGAATGCATCATGGCGCCGTCGCGCCGCACCGTGGGCGCGTTCATGAAATTCCGGATTGCCGTGACTCGTAGATCAAACACGGCCTAGTTATCGGACCAAATCACCGCCAACATGAGCCGAAAACGGCAGCGCCGTGAAGGATTCATCGGCGCGACCTCAGGCCCCGCTCGCGTCACTCGCTGCCGTTATGTGGCGGTGACCGCCGCACGTTGGCCGGCCGCTTTGGCCAGCTCTTGCGCACGGTGGGTTCGCTCCCAGGTGAACTCAGGCTCCTCCCGTCCGAAATGACCTCCGGCGGCGGTCAACCGATAGATCGGTCGGCGCAGATCGAGGTAGTCGATAATCTTGCCGGGTGTGAGCGGAAAGGTTTCTCGGATCAGGGCGCAAATACGTTCATCGGAAACGCGGCCGGTCCCCGCCGTGTCGACATGAATGCTGACCGGCTCGGAAACGCCAATCGCATACGCCAACTGAACCTCGCATCGATCGGCCAATCCCGCTGCCACGACGTTCTTGGCCACGTGCCTTGCCATGTAGGCCGCGCTACGGTCCACCTTGGTCGGATCCTTGCCACTGAACGCGCCCCCACCATGTCGTCCCCAGCCACCATACGTATCGACGATGATCTTACGTCCGGTCAAACCGCAGTCACCATGTGGTCCCCCCACCACAAACCGACCGGTGGGATTAACAAAGTACTTCGTCTTGTCGGTGTCGAGGTCCGCAGGCAGACACGGCTTAATGACTTGCTTGACGACGAAATCTTGGATTTCTTTGTGAGAAACACTCGGCGCGTGTTGTGTCGACAGCACCACGGTATCCACTTTTACAGGACGAAAGTCCTCGTATTGAATCGTAACTTGGCTCTTACTATCCGGTCGTAGCCAATCCACTTGTTGGGACTGACGAATATCGGTCAATTGCTTAAGAATGCGGTGAGCCATCGCGATGGGTAGCGGCATCAACTCGGGCGTGTCGTTGCAGGCATAGCCAAACATCAACCCCTGATCGCCGGCCCCGATCTCCTTGCCGCGCGAGGCATCCGCATCGACTCCCTGGGCAATATCGGAACTCTGCTTGTCGATCGACACCATGATCGCGCAGGTATCGGCGCAGATGCCCATCTGGTCATCCACATACCCAACCTCGCGCACGACTTCGCGAACGACCTTGGGATAATCCACGACTGCCTTGGTGGTGATCTCGCCCGCCAGGATGACAATGCCCGTGGTCGTCAACGTCTCACAAGCTACTCGCCCATAGGGGTCCTGACGGAGGATATCGTCGAGAACTCCATCAGATATTTGATCGGCCAGTTTGTCGGGATGCCCCATGCTGACCGATTCGCTCGTAAACAAAAATCGACCCTTACTCACGGGATTCGCTCCTTGTGATCAATGAAAGCCCCGCCAGGGGGGCGACGGCGCACCGAGGTATGCTGCCCTGATTATAGGGGCTGCAAACGGTCCCCATCAACTGGGAGTCCCATCTATTGTATAATAAAGGTTTGGGAAGGGCTGTCGTCCGCGGCAATCCTCTAGGTCTCATCCGTCCTTATCCCTAGGCCGAATGTATGGTTGGCAACCGACTCAGATGGTTCGCAATCCGGGCTGGACTGACGGCCAGCTTAATCGGATTCGCCAACCCGACCGTTTGGTCCAGCCCGCCGACCGACGGTCTGGAGTTCTTTGAGCGCCGCATCCGCCCTGTGTTGGTCGACCACTGCTACGCCTGCCATTCGTCCGCCACGGCGTCGCCCAAGGGGGGCCTGCGACTCGACAGTCGCGACGGGATTCGTCAGGGGGGTAAATCAGGCCCGGCCGTGGTACCTGAACGGGTGCAGGAAAGCCTGTTGGTAGCCGCCGTCCGATACGAATCGCTGCAGATGCCTCCCAAACAACCGTTGCCAGACGCCATGGTCGCGGATCTAGTGCATTGGATCGAAATGGGGGCCCCGGACCCACGCGACCAGCCGCCGAGTGCCGAGGAGGTGTCGGCGCTAACCTGGCAACAGGCGGTGAAGTCACGACGGAATTGGTGGAGCCTGCAACCGGTTGCCAGGTACGTTCCGCCACACACGCCGACGGACCGATCTGCGAACCCACTCGATGCCTTCATCTCTGCAAAGCTGCAAGGTGCGGGCCTGCAGCCGGCGCCCCCCGCCGACGACTCCGTGATATTACGCCGATTAACATTCGTACTGACCGGCCTCCCCCCCACGCTGGTAGAGCAGCAGCACTATCAAGAGGAAATCGTCCGCTACGATCGAGAAATGGCCTATCAGCGGTTGGTCGATCGGCTGATGGCATCTCCCAGGTTGGGCGAGCGCTGGGCGCGGCACTGGATGGACGTGGTCCGCTACGCCGAGACCCATGGTTACGAGTGGAACCACGAAGTCCGCGACGCATGGCGCTATCGGGACTACCTAATCCGTGCCATCAACGCAGATATTCCCTACGACCAATTGCTGCGCGAACACATCGCCGGGGATCTATTGACCGAACCGCGCATGCAGCCCAACCTACACCTAAACGAATCCGTCATTGCCACCGCGTTTTGGAGATTCGGTGAGCTGGGGCATGACAATTGTGTCCAATTCCCAGAGATTCGCTACGATGCCGTGGACAATCAGATCGATACGCTCACCAAGGCTTTTCAAGCGATGACGGTTTCGTGCGCACGCTGCCACGATCACAAGGTGGACGCCATTTCCACGCAAGATTACTACGCACTGGTGGGCATCGTGGAGAGTTCGCGGCAACTCGTCCAAACCATCGATACGGCCGATCGATTCGTACCCGACTTGCAAAGGCTGCAACGCATCCGGTCCGAGATTCAGGATGAACTCGCCCGCCTCTGGTTGCCTGCGGTCGACGAACTCAAGCCACGATTGGTCTCGCTGTTAGCGGGAGAGGACTCCGAACTCACCCCATCAACCAAGACGGCCGCCAACGCCACGGCAGCGACGTCTCCGAATCCCACCATCAATTCACCGGGGGAACCGATCGCGTTTTCTTGGACCGAACAACTGGTGCGAGAGGACCTGAATTGGGACGATCCCCTGCGCCTCGTGCAGCGCATCCGTCGGCGGTCCCCATCAGAATCCGTCGCCAGCCTGTGGACACGGTTGCGATCGGAGTACGCCCAAGAGCAAGCGTCTCGCGCGAAATTCAATGCAGAACAATTCGAACCCTGGGCCGATTTCCGCAGCGGCTGGCCGGAAGGATGGCGAGCCAGCGGCCACGGACTGTCCTCCACTCTACCTGCCACGGGCGAGATTGCAGTCGCCACCCGAGGCTCAAATGCCGTTGCCGGTCTCCTGATGTCCGGACTGTACACGCACCGCATCTCCGATCGGCTGAACGGCACCTTGCAATCCCCCTGGATTCCCACCCACCGCAAGTACGTCAGTCTGCAGTTTCAAGGGGGTGGCCTGAGTATGATCCGCGCGGTCGTGGATAGCTGTGTGCTCAACGAATTCGCGGGGGGCGGGGCCGAATACGTGAGCCATACGCCGCTGCGCTGGAAAACTTTTCCAACCCACGACGGCCCCCACCATCGCAGCTATCTGGACCTGACCACCACCGCCGACAACCCGCGGTGGCCCGACCGCCCCGGCATGGCCAAATCTCGTGATCCCGCACTTAAGTCCGGAGAACATTCCTGGTTTGGAGTGGTACGGGCCGTACTGCACGACTCGCCTGAGCCCCCCCAAGCTGAACTGCAACATTTGCTGGCGCTGTGGCCCGAGGCGCCCCAATCCGTTCCCCTGTCGTCAACCGGCAGCGATGCGAGCCGCGCCGACGATGCGATCGACCGCATTGCAGCTACGATCCAGGGCACGTGGCAACGGGCCCTGCGGGCTTGGGCGGCTGGCGTGGCGAGTGAGTCGGATATCCGCTGGATCGATTGGTTGCTCTCGATCGGTTGGCTCCCTCAGGCTCTCGAGTCTAGCCCGACGTTGTCTCGACAGATCCAACTTTACCGCGAACTGGAAGCCCAGTTGCCGCCGCCAAGAGTCGTCGCTGCCATGGCCGATCAGGGCCCGGGATTCGACGCGCCCGTCCTGTTGCGGGGCAACCCAGCCGACCTAGGCCCCATTGTGCCGCGCCGCTATCTCGAAGTCTTGTGTACCGCAGACGATGGGGGAACGCCGGATGCGACACATAAGGATACGGTCTCCGGAAGTGGTCGGAGCTATCTGGCAGAACGCATCACCGATCCGCGCAACCCGCTGACGGCACGAGTCCTGGTGAATCGCCTCTGGCATCATGCATTCGGCACGGGCATTGTGTCGAGCACCGATGATTTTGGCCACTTGGGGGATTTGCCATCGCACCCCGAATTGCTTGACTTCTTGGCCCAAACGTTGGTTCGCGATCGCTGGTCACTAAAACAGTTGCTGCGACAGATCGTGACAAGCCAGACGTTCCGCCAAGCCAGTCAGCCAACTGTTGAGGGATTGAAGGTGGATCCCGACAATCGACTGCTGCATCACTATCCGGCGCGTCGGTTGGATGCGGAGGCCGTGCGCGATACTCTATTATCCGTCACCAATCGCCTGGATTCGACACTGTATGGCCCCAGCATCGATCCCTATCGGACCGAGGCAAAAGATCACCGGCGGTTGTTCGTAGGCCCCTTGGACGGAGCGGGACGCCGGAGCATTTACATCAAGGTCACCCGCATGGAAGGGCAGAAATTTCTGGAATTGTTTGACCTGCCCAATGCCATGGCCACCCGGGGGGCACGCGACCGCACCAATGTACCGGCCCAAGCGTTGGCATTCCTCAACGACCCGTTCGTCGTCGAACAATCCAAACAATGGGGACAACAGCTGACGCAAGGGCCACCGGAATCGGTCGCCGACCGCACGGATCGCATGTTGCGAATCTGTTTGGGAAGGCCCCCGACCTCGGAGGAGCAAACGAGGCTCGCGGAGTTGGTACAGCAGATGGCAGAAATCCATCAAGTGACGCCCGAAGATGTACTCAGCAGCCGATCCGTCTGGCAGGATGTCGCCCACACGATACTCAATATGAAAGAACTGATTTTTTTACGATAGGTCGTGCGAAAACAAGAGGTTGCGATCCTCACAATGCCGACCGGGAGTTCTTTGCATGGCAACCCCACATCATCTGGCGCCGCTTGGACGCGGCCCCTTGGCTCTCGGCCACTCCCCGGCGCCGGTATCGCGGAGGCAGCTCTTGCGTAGCGCAGGCATGGGGTTTGGCTGGACGGCCCTCTCCGCGCTCCTGGCCGATCGCAGCTACGCGGGATTGACGGAGAACGTCCCAGCCACTCATTTTTCCCCCCGAGCAAAAAACGTGATCTTTTTCTTCATGCCTGGCGGCGTGTCGCACGTTGATTCCTTCGACCCCAAACCGGCGCTCAGCCGCTACCACGATCAGCCCGTGGGCGACCTTGCCAACGTGAAGAAAACGCAGGCCACGGGGACAACAGCGCGCCGGTGGAAAGAGAGTCCCTGGAAATTCCAGGCACATGGCGTTGCCGGAACACCGGTTAGCGAATTGTTTCCCAACATCGCACGTTGCGTCGACTCCATCTGCGTGATTCGATCCATGGTCGGCGAACTTCCCCTGCATGCGGCGGGCAACATCTTTCTTCACAGCGGTCGCCTGCGAGCCGGATCGCCCAGCCTCGGTTCATGGATTTCCTACGGACTCGGGAGTGAAAGTCGCAACTTGCCAGGATACGTCTTGCTGGAAAGTGGGACGGTGCCGCCCGGCGGACGTGAGAACTATGCCAACGGATATCTGCCAGCCGACTTTCAAGCCACGTCCATTCAAGCGCAGGGTGTCCCTGTTGATAACATCATCCCCGCCGAAGCCGCGTCGCAAGCGGCGAAAATGAATTGGTTACGAGCGCAGGATCGAACATTCTCCGCTGTCGTAGGCCATCAGGATGCGGTCGAGGCGGCCATTCGCAATTATGAAATGGCCTTTCGCATGCAAACGGTGGTCCCGGATGTATTGAATTTGGCTACGGAGTCGGCGGCAACGCACCAACGCTACGGAACCGACTCGGCAAACGAGCAATTGCGTCTCTACGCCATCCAATGCCTGCGTGCTCGGCGTCTGATCGAATCCGGAGTGCGGTTCGTCGAAGTCACCGCCAACCCACTGGGCTATTCCGTGGGCACATGGGACCAACACGGCAAACTCAAGGAAGACCACGAAAAAAATGCCGTAGTGACCGATCAACCCATCGCCGCCCTGTTGCAGGACCTGCGGCAACGAGGACTGCTCGATGAGACCCTCGTGCTCTGGGGGACGGAAATGGGCCGCACGCCTCATACGGCCAATGGAAATGGCCGTGACCACCACGTTGG
>SXHS01000076.1 GCA_005773145.1 Planctomycetaceae bacterium
GGTAGAGACTGCAATCGACGCATGTGGCCATTGTAGATCACCAACCGGTCGGGCGGGGAGGCCCGGATGGCATCCCTTTCAAAGCCGGTGATCGGCCGTTAGCATGAATGGCCCGACATCCAGATCCAGGGATCGCAGCCGGGTGGCTGGTACACGCTCCGATCAGGAGATGCCGAGCGAGGGAGTCGACACGGGTGACATCCGCTTGTATTGAAGTGCGCGGCGCACGGGTCCACAACCTGAAGGATGTCGATGTGGACATTCCTCACGGCAAGCTCACGCTGGTGTGTGGGGTCAGCGGGAGCGGCAAGTCGAGCCTAGCGCTTGATACGCTCTACGCGGAAGGCCAACGGCGCTATATCGAGAGCTTCTCGGCCTATGCGCGACAATTTCTGGCGCAGCTGGAGAAGCCCGAGGTGGATCGCATCGACGGCATCCCCCCGGCGATCGCCGTCGCCACGCGATCCGCATCCCCGTCCCACCGCGCTACCGTGGGCTCCCTGACCGAGACCGTCGAATACCTGCGATTGCTCTTCGCCAAGGTTGGCCAGACCGTCTGCTCTTCGTGCGGACGCGCCGTGCAATGCGATACGCCCCGGTCGGTCGCGGCCATCCATTCCCAAGCGACGCCGGGATCCCGTCTCGTGCTGGTATTCTTTCCAGAAATCACCGACGGGAACGACACCCGTGAGCTGATCGGTTCGCTGCGCGAGAATGGTTTTGTGCGATTGGTGGTCGGTGGTTCATGGTGCGACTTGTCGGATACGGCCGGCGATGCCGACGTAGCGGCCCGACTGGCCAACAGCGCCAAGGATGACGTGATGGTCGTCGTGGATCGCCTCACGGTGGGGCAGGTTGACGAGCACCGCCTTGCCGAATCGTTGGAGGGGGCATTTCGCCATGGCGATGGCCGTTGCGGAGTGCTCGTTGAAGAGGCCAGTGCCAGTCCGGACGCCTATACGTTGGCGGGACGCACCTGGGCCCGCTGTATTTACAGCGACCGTATGCGGTGCGAAGCCTGCCAGCGGGATTATCCGCTCGTGGAATCTCGATTGTTCAGCTTCAACAGCCCGTTGGGGGCTTGCCCGGTGTGTGAAGGATTGGGAGTGACGCCCGCCGCGTCAGCCGGGCGCGGGAAGGGGGCCCGCGAAAAGGCTTGGGTGACCTGTGCGGAGTGCCAGGGCGCCCGCTTGCGACCCGAGTCCCTGGCCACGCGAATTGGCCCCTGGAATATCGCCGAGATATCTGCAAAGAAGATTTGCGATCTGTTGGAGTTCTTTCGGAGTCTGAGTTGGTCGGATTGGCAGCGGACCGTCGCCGCATCGATCCAAGAACAGCTGATCATTCGGTTACAGTACTTGGACCAGGTGGGGCTGGGATATTTGCAATTGGATCGGCCGCTACGCAGTCTGAGTGGGGGAGAACTGCAACGTGTAGCCCTGACATCGGTGCTGGGTTCGAGCCTGGTCAACATGTTGTATGTGTTGGACGAGCCTTCCGTCGGGTTGCACCCCAGCGACGTGGGGCCCCTATTGCAGTCCATCCGCGCCTTGCAATCCCGCGAGAATACCGTCGTCGTCGTGGAACACGACGAAACGTTTCTGCGTGATGCGGATCATGTGATCGAGGTTGGACCCGGGGCCGGTGAAACCGGGGGCCGCATCGTGTTTGCCGGCTCGCCTCAACAGATGCTGCAAGCGGATCAAAGCATCACGGGGGACTACTTAGCCGGTCGTCGCGGCGTGGGGAAACCGGGATCGCGACGCCGTCCTTCCCATGGTTGGATTCGCTTGGACGGGGCCTCGGGCAACAACCTGCAGAATCTGCAGGTGGAATTTCCGTTGGGCGTGCTTTGCCTCGTCACGGGCGTGAGTGGCGCGGGGAAAAGTACATTAGTTGAGGGGACGCTCTACCCGGCTCTCTGCGAGCGAAAGCGGATCCCCGTCACGCCTAGCTATCCCTATCGGGACGTGTTTGGCGATGGCCAAATCGACGATGTGATTCTGATGGATCAACGGCCATTGGGACGCTCGGCGCGCTCTAACCCAGTCACGTATGTCAAGGCATTCGATGCCATACGTGAAATGTTTGCCGAAACGCCGCAGGCCCGAACTCGCAATTTTCCAGCCAGCTACTTCAGCTTCAACGTCGCTGGGGGGCGTTGCGAGACGTGCAGCGGTGATGGGTACCTGGAGATGGACATGCAGTTCCTGCCCAACGTTTTGGTCCCCTGCCCCGCCTGCGCGGGACAGCGATATCGGCCGGAAATCTTGGAAGTCACTCACCGGGGCTGCAATATCGCGGAGGTATTGCAAATGACCGTGCGTCAGGCGTTTCACTACTTTCGCGGCTACCCCAAAGCACAAATAGGTCTCAAGCGACTGATGGACGTCGGTTTGGACTACGTGCGGCTGGGACAGCCGGCCAGTACCTTATCTGGCGGGGAAGCGCAACGGTTGAAGTTGGCAGGCTACCTGTCGACCATGAAACGCAATCGTACGCTGTTCCTGCTGGATGAACCCACCACCGGATTGCATAATTCCGATGTCATTCAGCTGCTAGACTGCTTTGATGCCCTCTTGAGCGTCGGCCATTCCTTGATCGTGGTCGAGCACAATGTCCAGCTCATGAAGGCCGCTGATTTCTTGATCGACCTGGGACCGGGAGCGGCCGACGCCGGCGGCCGTGTGGTCGCCTGTGGTACGCCCGAGGAAATTGCCCGAAATCCCGAATCACGGACAGGACGGTGTCTGCGTGAACAACTGGAATGCTGAAAGCAGCCTGGACCTGTTCTTTGACGGGGTCACCTCGCTGCGTGCGCAGCTCATAGTCCGGAGCTGGACGCCGACCGGCGACACCCAGTGGCGAATAACCGGATTCGTGCGCGGCCCCTACTGCCAACATGCACAGACATTACCAGCAACCATTCCTCTGTCGCCGCTCTCTTCGCAGCCGTCAATTTCAGCCACTGCAAGCGCGGACGGCGCGCATACCCCGTGTTATGCCGAGGCCATCTTGCTGGACCCGTGCGGTTGGTCACCCGCACTACCAGCCCTATACGATGTTCATGTGGAATGGTGGCGAGGCGCGGAGTTGGTCGCGACGGTAGAACGGCGCTGGGGCCTGCGGTTGCTCGAGCTGCGTCGAGGTCAGTTCTTCCTGGAAGGCCGACGGACGGTCTTGCGGGTTGTTTCCGCGCCGCCTGATCTGGCAGGTACCGCAGCGCTGGCTGAGATGCGTGAAGCGGGCACATCCCTTTGGACGCGCGATCCCGATTCATCATGGCTGCTGTCTGAAGCCGATCAGGCGGGCGTGTTCGTAGTGGCACAACTCAGCGACAATGTGACCGAGGCTCATCGTCAGTGCCGCGCGCTTGTCATGCACCCATCGGTAGCGATGGTGGTGGTATCAGCTCGTGTGGCCGTATCGGCGGTTTGGCGCGACCTTGCCCCTAATGTCTTAGTGGGCGTTTTGGCCCGGTGTGACGAGGATTGGCCCGATGACGTTTCCAGAGTGCCACGGATCGTCATTTTGCCTAACGATTTCAGAGAAGAGGACGAATCGCTCACAAGCAAGTTGCTGGCGGGAACGCGGAACGGGCAGGCCATGTTGGCCCTCGAACAGTTGCCGAGCCCGTTAGTGTGGTCAGAGGCGCGTCAAGGTTGTGATGCGCTGCAGCGAACACTCGCGACGAAGGGAGCCGACCTGGCGGGCTACCTGGTGTTGGGACCAGGATCCCTATGACTTCAGGCCGACCGGTAATCAGACAAATGCCCCTGTGATCCGACTCGGAACGTCTGGTTGACTTTCTTACTCGCCCATGCGGCTCGTTGTGCTACATATCTTTGGGTGCCACGGGCGGCTTGCCCGCCCGTGCACCGGTGCCCGAGTAGTGACGCTGAGCCCGGCTTGAAGTGAACCGCCATTTTCTCGAGGAAATCAACCCGTAATCCGAAGCGTCAGCGAGGGAGACCTGCCACGTCGGTCGCCCAAGCCGGGCGATGAATGACGCGAGCATCCTCCTTTTCCTCGCGACGGTCCCTCGCTAACGCTTCGGGTTACGGCGGGAATCGCTCCCTCACGTTGCCCCGTTGGGGCAGATCGGACGTGGGTGCCCGCAACCATGCGTTGCCCTTCAGGGCCCAAGGCCAGCTCGTGTGGTGCAACGCCCTCTCGCGGCGGCCGGGGAGGGGAATTGACGTTCAATCGGCGTTACATCAGAATCGGTACGCGTAGGCCCTGCGACGTGATGACTTGCTAAGCTACATATCAAAAGCTAACCCCAGGTGTACCATGTTCTCTAAAAAAACAATTGAACGCCGCAGCTTCTTGCAAAATGTTGCCGCCATCGGAGGGATCGTTCTGCTTAATGGGACCACACGACGAGCGTCTGGCCAACAATCGGCCAACGATCGACCGGTGTTTGCGACGATTGGACTGCGAAATCAAGGTTGGTCACTTATCGATAAGTCATACCGATACGCCGATTTCGCGGCATTAGTGGATGTCGATGACAAAGTCCTGGCGAGCAAAGTGGCATCAACCGAAAAAGTCCAATCCAGGAAGCCGGACGCGTATAAAGACTATAGGCACGTGCTCGATCGCAAGGATATCGACGCCGTCATGATAGCCACTCCAGACCATTGGCATACCAAAATTGCGGTCGAAGCGATGCTGGCGGGGAAGGACGTCTTTTGCGAAAAGCCGCTCACACTGACAATCGCCGAAGGGAAATTGATTGAAAAAGTGGTGCACGAGACCGGTCGCGTTTTTCAGGTCGGAACACTGCAACGTACCGAAATAGAGATGCGGTTTCTGCAAGCTGTCGCGCTGGTTAAGGCAGGTCGAATTGGAAGAGTGCAACGTATCACTTGTGGCCTCGGTACCATGGAAAGTTCCCCCGCGATTCCCGTCGCACCGGTCCCCTCCGAACTCGATTGGGACTTCTGGCTTGGGCCGGCCCCGAAGGTTGAGTACCGTGCTTTGCCCGAGGCGCGTGCGGGATATGGAGGGGGCGTCCCGATTTACAGCAATTGTCACTATTCGTTCCGCAATTGGCATGAGTACTCGGGGGGCAAATTGACCGACTGGGGCGCGCACCACGTCGACATTGCATGTTGGGCGCTGGGCGTGACCGATACCGGACCGAGCAAAGTAACGCCGATCGATTTCAATTTACCCGTCGAGTATCGGGATTGTTACCCGACGGCTAACGACCGCTTCAACGTGGCCACCACGTTCACGGTTAAGGTCGATTTCCCGA
>SXHS01000077.1 GCA_005773145.1 Planctomycetaceae bacterium
ACACCACGCCCCATTGACGTTGTTGCGCCTTGCCTACTGGATTATCTGTGGAGTTATGCTTGATGAGATGGGCACATAGACTCGTCGTCGGCAGTCGCGACGCGATGCGATGCAGTGCAGGACCGATTATCGCAAAGCTACTGGCGTTCGTCATTCTGACCCACCCCATGATGTCGTGGGGAGATGTCCGGCACATGCCCCATGGCGTGATCAGTCTAGAGACCGTGTTGGTGGGGGAACCGGGCAATCTGCCTGACGTTCACGGTCGCGGCGCGGTGCCCTACGTCTATCGCATCGGCATTTATGAGGTTACGGCCGCTCAATACGTTGAGTTTCTAAATGCTAAGGCCAAGTCGAACAAGCTCGGGCTGTACGAAGAGACCATGGCACACCCAGAACGAGGTTGCGGAATACGCCAACTCGGAAAAGAGGGGCGATTCATCTATGACCTGTCACCTCATGCTGCCAACCGCCCGGTACTAGGAGTGTCCTTCTGGTCGGCATGCCGTTTCGTGAACTGGCTTCACAACGGTCAGGGAAACGGTGACACCGAGACCGGCGCGTACACCCTAAATGGCTATCACGACAATGATGGCCGCACCATTCAACGCAATGCGGGGGCCCGCTGGTATTTGCCGAGCGTTGACGAATGGCACAAGGCGGCTTATTTCGATCCGACCAAACCTGGTGGGCCCGGCTACTGGTCCTACCCGACTCGCAGCGATACACGCCCCACCCGCGCGGCCGAGGAAGCATCCGCTGCGACCTACAACAACGGAACGTACCTCAGCCCCGTGACCACGCCAGTTGGTACGTACCAGAAGGCGGCGAGCCCCTTCGGGACTTTTGATCAGGCGGGCAACGTCTATGAGTGGACCGATTCCGTTGTGAATGGTGCGCATCGGGCCTTGCGCGGTGGATCTTATTTGTATGGCCCCGAGGACATGCAGGCATCGTCTCCAGGGGAATTCACTTTGCCGGGGAGCTATGGCATGCGATTTCACACGGGCTTTCGCGTGGCGGCCTCGGAGCATGCGCCCACCTATGCGGGCGTGGCAGCTGAACGGTGGGCCAGTCCGCGCGAGGTTCGGGCGAAGAAAATGATCAGCACGGGCCAAGATTCACTGCAGGGCGGCATGCACGGCGTAACGCCCGAGTATCTGCTGGCCAACCCGGGCTTCACCGCCAGCCACCCTTTCGATGGATTGACGGTGACCTTGCCATTGGATGCCCAGTGGTGTCAGGAGTTCAGCCGAGAACTAATCCGGCTGGATGAGAAGTGGAGCGCCGAGGAAGGCATCACCGATAAGGGACGCTCGTACGTTTTGGACGAGTTGGTCTGGTCTAAGAAGGCCGTCCCCTATGCGGCCGTACAGCAAACAGTGCGCGATTTACTCCGAATTCAATGGGGGCCACTGACGGATAACTTTTTCTGGTATCGGTTGAGCGGCGAAGGACGTAGTGGTCCCCTGGCGGTCGATTTGACAAACGACGGTGACTGGGCCGCGATTCAGAACAACGCAGCCGTGATGGCACGTGCCTGCCGCGAGGCGAAGTTCAAAGGGTTTCTGCTGGATACGGAACAGTATGGGTCGTATGCGGCCAAGGCGGCTGACGCGGCCACCCAGCCCGAGGGCGAGGGGGGCGAAGGTGAGGATCAAGAAGATGGCAAACCGAAGTCGCCCCCCAGCCGATCGTTCCCCATGGGGAGGGATTCGGCAGAAGTACTGCGTCAACGGGGCCGTCAGTGGATCGAGGCCGTGCAGGCGGAGTACCCTGATATCACGATCATCATTTTCTTTGGCTGGGCTCCCGATCTCGACAGGGCGGGATTCCTGGCCGGAGTCAAGGACTTTCTCAATGGCGTGCTGGAGGGCCTCAAGAAACCTGCGCGCCTGGTACACGGCTACGAAAATACCTTCTACTACGGGCAGGCCGCGAACAGTCGGTATTTCCAAGAGGCTTTACCGGGTGATCGAGCTCGCTATGAATGGGCGCGTCAGTCCATGCGCAAATGGCGATGCTTCAGCACGGATCCCGAAAAATACGATCAATTTGTCGAGCCGGGCATGGCGGCCTGGGTGGAAAGTGATCCTTGGAACCTTTGGGGGCCCGGGTATCCCAGCGGCACGCGCGATACCATCTGGTCGAATCTGCCTCTATCGTTGGCCTATGCCGATGAGTATGTGTGGGTTTGGTCGGAGCACACCCACTACGGCCATGCCTTCTCCCATAAAACTGGGACGAACCCATTCCTGGCTTCACTGAGCAATCAGACCTTCAATACGGGCAAGGAGGCCGTTTCGAAACTGAGCGAGGATTTCGCCACTGATCCCCTTCAACGGGGCTGGTACTTTGATTTCGATATATTGGATGCGGGGCGTAAACAACAATCCGACCAGGCAGCAGCCATCTTCGATACCAATGCCGTGGCCTACGCATGGTCTGCCGAAGATCGAGCGGTGCGCGTCCGAGGGAACTGGAACTCCGGCCCCAACGGCGAACTCACCCCCAACTTGCAGGGTCAGCGACGCCGTTATGTACATCCCATCACGCCCGTCGGAGCTGGGGATCGATTCACGGCATCCCTCGAGTTCTCGGTCGAATCCTTCGGATCGGATCCGTCGAACCCGATCGTGCTCGGCCTATTCCACGGAGACCAGTTGGCCAACCGCAGCTCCATTAGTTTGCGGATCTCGGCTGCGTCGCACAGTGTGATCCATGTTTGTGGGGAAGGCCGGACCTGGTCGCTGGAGTTGACGGTTCCCGGTGGGCTGCGAACCAAGACTGATTATCGCATCGACTGGAGTTATGACGGACGAACCCGCCAGTTGGCCGCTGTGCTCCGTGATATCGTTCAGAGCCGGGATCTAGCGCGGACGGAGGGACCGCTTCCCCAGGAACTCGGTGCATTCCAGCTGGACGAAATCGGTGCCGCGCAATGGGATGTCGATGCGACCGCCACACCTCGGCATCAAGCCCACCAATATCTGCTCCGTCAAGTGCGCTTTGAGCGGAGAGACTGATGCGTCGTGCTCGATGACCTACAGTTTGTCCGTTTCGAATGTATTGCCGTCCGTAAAGTTGCCGCTCTGCAGGCCTAGTCGGAACCAACGCACACGTTGCTCGGATGAGCCGTGCGTGAACGAGTCGGGAACGACGTAGCCTTGGGAGCGGCGTTGCAAGCGGTCGTCGCCAATCGCGCTCGCCGCACGCAATCCTTGCTCAAGATCACCCGGCTCCAAGATTTGATGCATGCGATGTGCATGATGGGCCCAGACACCGGCAAAAAAGTCCGCTTGCAATTCGAGTCGCACGGAGAGTTCGTTGCCTTCCGTCTGGGATGCACGAGACTGCGCTTGTCGCACCTGGTCGGAGATACCCAAAAGATTTTGCACATGATGGCCAACCTCATGAGCCAAAACATAGGCCTGGGCAAACTCACCAGGTGCTCCAAAGTCATCCTTCAGCTGTCGGTAGAACTGCAGGTCAATATAAACCTTCTGGTCCGCGGGGCAGTAAAATGGGCCCATGGCCGCGCTGGCAAACCCACAAGCGGACTGTACTTGGTTCGTGAACAAAACCAAAGTTGGCGGGCGATAGGTTTGACCTTCGCGCTCGAGCAGGGTCGTCCACACATCTTCGGTATCAGCCAACACCGTGCGAACGAACTGACTCAGCTCGTCGGGTTCCCCCGAAGCCTCGGCTGGCTGGTCGACGGGCGCACCAACCGGCGCCTGTTGATTCAGAACGGTCATCGGGTCCACCCCCATGAACAGGGCGAACACGATCAGCAGCAGCGTGAGGATTCCCCCACCCGCTATCACGGGACCAGCTGACATGGAACGGCGATCTTCAATGTTTTCACTTTGCCTGCGCCCACGCCAACGCATCGCTTCCTCAACATTTCTAAGTTCGGGTTATTATGGTTGTGGTCGAGTTTTCATACTTGAACAACATCTGGGGATAGCCACAGGCAAGATGCCAGTGCCACGGTCGTTTGTTGAACGGTCTTGCATTTTACAGAGAACCGCCGGAATGCAACAGGGTTGCAGAGGAGAACGGCGGCGATCAGCCATCAGTGATCGATGCGGGATGCGGCCCGCCGCTGGACCATGGCTGCAATCTGATCGCGGAGATCGGTCAGTCGCACGGGTAGCAGAACCACCTGACGCCATTCGTCCTTGAAGGCCTCGGCCTGCCAATCCTGTTGGGCGGGGTCCAGCAACAGCACGGCTGGCACATCCTTGGTCGCATCGACTCGGGGGAGCAGGTTGAAAGCCTCCAGTGATGCCCGTCCGATATCGCGGGTACTTAACAAGAGGCAATCGGCGGGTCGCGGAACGGCTGACATACGGTCCAGGGCGCGCTGCGGGTCCCCCGTCAGCAACACGCGGAACCCCAATTTTTTTAGTCGGTCGCGCATCAGATTCTGCATTTCGGGGGCGGATTCGACGACCATGACGGTACAGCCGTTGGCAAGTTGGCCGTCCAGATCACCGTCCGCCGCATTGCCACTGGCCCCCGCCCGCAAACGTACCAGAACTTTCTTCAGATCAACCAGCATTTCAGCCGGCGTCTGGTAGCGGCGCACGGGATTCATTTCCATGGACTTCTTCAGCACCATGGCGACGTGCGAGGGGACTTCCGGGTTGACCTGTTGAATGGGCGTGATTTGCTCGAAGCGGGTTGCGCTGAGACGCTGCAAACGATCACGCGTCTCCACCAGCGCTGGTTTGCCACAAAGCATATGGTAGTACATGCAGCCGACAAAATAAATGTCGCTCTGGGGATGGTCCTTGCGCACGCTCGTAGCGCGTTCCAGCGCCACATAGTCAATGGTTCTCGGATTGGCGCACTCGATCAGGGCATCATCGGACAGACTTCCACCTTCGCCGGCCAGGCCGAAATCAACCAGCTGGGCGCGTCCGGTCGTGGACAACAACACATTGGACAGCTTCAGGTCGCGATGCGTGATGCCTCGCTCAAAGGCAAAGGCCAGGCCGGAAGTCAGATCGGCGGTCAGCCGCGTGGCATCCTCAACCGACAACTTTCCTTGGATTTTGACAAACTCCCGCAGATTGCGCCCTTCCACGAAGTCCATGATCAAGAAGGGCTGAGGGACACGCGAATGCACTTCGAGGATAGGGACAATGTTGGGGTGTCGCAGGGATTCTCCCATCTCCCCTTCGCGACAGAAACGATCACGCTGCACGGGATCCGAGCAGAAACGGGTGCGGAGCACCTTCACGGCGACCACTTTCCCGGTGGTGGGATGCACCGCGCGATAGACACGCGCAAACGTGCCAGTCCCCACCACGTAGAGCACCTTGTACGGACCGTAGAAAAATCCGGAGCGCTCCCCCTTCAATACGCGTTCGATCTGATAATTGGTCAGCAACTCGCGGCGCAAGAGCATGTTCTGGAAGTCGACCAACGGGACATCCCGTGTGCCAAACTCACCCCACAACGACTCGAGCTGCCGGGCGTCCAGCAGGTTGAGGTCGAAGATTCGCTGGGCCAACTGTTCGGCGGTTAGCGCGTGCATCACCCGGTTCCCACTTCTCGTTCCGTCGACGCGAGTCGGCTGCAGCTCGCGGCCGTTGGGATGCCGGAGTTCGCTCTCGATCGTCATGCGGACACGCCGTGTTCCACAGGAATCGATCCGCGCGGACCGTAGCCCGCTGCCGCCTCACCGCGGTGGAAGACTATTCCTGTTCGCGTTCCAATCGGCCCTGAAACGCATCTCGCTCGCGGCGAGTTGCCTCCAGGTCAAACACTAAGTATTTCATGTCCAGACGCAATTGTCCCAAGGCGTCTTGGACCAACCCCAAAATTCGTTTCCGTCGACGGGTACTCTCGGCCACACGCTGCATGATGGGCCCAAGCTGCGCCCGGTAGTTTTCGGGCAATCCCATGACAGCAGCCATCAACTCATTCACGTCCTGCGGCAGCGACTCGCTGGCCGTCTCTTCAATACGGGCTCGATGGTTCATAGGTGACTCCCAATCCTCAGATGAAGTGCCGGGGGTTTCCTATCTTCCCGAAGCAGTTGACGTGCCGCGCCGGTCCGTACCAAGCTGACTTCATCGTAACACATTGGGGCAATTCGTGTTAGGTGCTAGCGTCAGATTGCCCTTTCCCCAGGGGACGTGGTCAATTCGCCACAGATGGTCTCGCCCCTGATTTCGAATCGTGTTAAAAGGCCACGTCGGGCGGGGGCCCCGCCTGGGAGGGCCTCCCATCGACACTTGGTACAGGACTCCCGCACCCCCCAGTTTCCCGGTTGTAACGGTCCGGATACCTTGCCGGCCTGCAAGGACGCCCGCATGCCCTCATCGCTGCTTGAAAGCTCCAGCCGGCGCGCTCTCATAGGGTCGTTGGGGGGCACCCTAGCGATCGTTTTCTGCTGCCTGTCCGTTGTCCGCGTAGTGCGCGCGGAGCCTTGGGGAGCCGGCGTCGAGCCTCCATCGGCACCTAAGGCCTGGGAAATCCACGGTGGCGACGGCCAGTGGCAATTGATTTCGCATGAACGCCAGGGGGAACTGGAATCCACCAAGACGGCCAGCGAAACATTCCGGTTGCACTGTGGCCATGGAACTTATCTTTATCTGATCCATCGCCTCCCAGAGGGGGCGGCGATCATTCCCGAACTGCAGCCCCGTGTGTGGATCAAGGCCGACCGGCCAGGATTGCAGCTGATGGCACGTATCGTCTTCCCTGGCTCTGTGGATAGCCGTACGGGACAACCGGTGACTGCCCTGATTCGCGGTGAGACCTACCAACAAGCGGACCGTTGGCAGGTGCTTGGCATGGGTTCGATCCCCATGTTGGTCGAGCGGCAGCTGGAAGTCTTGCGGGCACAACTGGGACGGCCGATCGATGGACGCCATGCCTATATGGATATGTTGGTGGTCAACGCCTACGGCGGTGCTGGGGCCACATCACTTTCTCTAAGCGATCCCAAGATTACGGGGCGAGCGCAGGCCAACCTAAATCCATCATCGAACTCGCCTCGGTCGGCGGCCGGCCAGCAGGCCCCCAGCCGTGTCATGCCGATACCAACGACCGCACGCACTCGGGCCGACGTTTTCGCTAGTAGCCAACAGCCCGTTGCTTCGCGACCTGATCTGCAGGGTGGTGTCCTACGAGCCCACGGGCATCCATTCTTCCCGCTGATCATCGAATATCAGGGGGAATCGTTTGCCGATCTGGCCGGATTGGGATTCAATACGGTTCAGCTGTCGCAGCCGCCTACTGTCGCTCAATGTGAGTCCGCCCGACAGCATAAGCTATGGATCATCGCGCCGCCACCGCCGAACATCGCCACCGCCGCCCTGGATCACGACGTTCTCCTGGCGTGGTTTCTGGGACGTGATCTAACCTCCGCGCAGCTTGAGCCTACGGGTTCGATAGCCAACGAACTGCGACGTCTGCCGGTCGACCAGCGACACCTCTTGATTGGAGCACCCGTTGCAGGCCTGAATGGTCACAGTCGCCATTTGGATATTCTGGTCCACGAACGACTTCCGCTTGGAACGGGGCTCGATGTCACAGGCTATCGACAGTGGTTGTCGGAACGCCCTAATCTCTATCGGGCCGGCATTCCATGTTGGGCCGTGGTGCAAACGGAGCCGCATCCGGCGCTATTGCGACAATGTCTGGCTGCTGGAATTCCGGCGACGAGCGCGGCGGTGGAGGCCGATCAGGTGCGCCAACTCGCCTACGCAGCCGCGTCGGCTGGGGCACGCGGTCTTATCTTTCAGTCGCAGTCTCCGTTGAACGTGGATCGTCCGTCCAATCGCCTGCGCCGCGCCGTGTTGCAACAATTGAATTTTGAATTGTCGCTGCTTCAGTCTTGGTTGGCTCAAAGCCGCGGGACGCTGACCATCGAGACGTCTTCTTCCGATACGGTAGCGGCCGTGTTTAGTGCGCCCCGCGCGCATGCGGTGATCCCCTTTCATTTGGGAACACAATCGCAGTTCGTGGCCCGGCGGGCTCCAACCGGCCCCTTGCAATTGGTGATTCCGCCGGACTTGTCCGGATCCGGGACCACATTGGAATTGTTGGCCACGGGATTTCGCTCACCAGCTCAACGGCGTGTGACTGGCGGCACCCGAATCACGCTGGATGCCTTTCAGAATTCGGCCATGATCGTCTGCTGTGATCAACCCGCCGTGATCGCCCACTTAGATGGTCGCATGCGATCTGCGCGTCGGGCGATTAGTGATCAGCAACGCACCATCGCCGCCCTGTCGCTGGCCATGACCGAGTCGACCGTTCAACAGTTACTCCCCTTGGCTCCTACCTTGCCCGAGGCGGCCAAAGACCTGGAGGCGGCACGTGCTCAACTGGTGCTGTGCGACCAACGCCTGGCGGCACGCGATTTCGTTGCCGCTGAACAGTACGCGCATCAGACGATGTACCATCTATCGCAGACGCGTTTCGCCTATTGGCAACAGGCCACGGAGGGATTTCCACAGCCCTCTTCAAGTCCGTTCTGCGGGCACTTCGATTTGCTCCCCAGTCATTGGCGGTTGTCCCAGACCCTGCGTGCGGCTTCCTACCAGGATTATCCCCTGCGCGGCAGCGACTTCGAGAGTTTGGATGAACTCATTCAAACCGGTTGGCGCTACAGCGAACAATCGGCTCCTGATCTGGAGACGAAGGTTTCGCTGACGCCCGAGTTGCCTCAGCACGGTGGGTTTGCTTTGCGCATGGCGTGCCGGCCACTCCGGCCCGAAGCCGGTCAAAGCGTTTTGGAGTCTCCCCCCGTTTGGTTGGAATCCCCCCCCGTTGCCGTTCCGGCGGGGCAGCTGGTGCATGTGCGGGGTTTCGTGCGCATCGAACAGCCCATTCGCGGCAGCCAGGACGGCTTCTTGATCGTCGATTCACTCGGCGGTCCCGCGCTCGCCCAGCGTCTCGTCACCGGCAAGGAATGGCAGCCCTTCTCGGTGTTTCGCGTGGGGGATCAGAGCGGCGAAATTCGGTTGACCTTTGCGTTGACGGGAATGGGACAGGTGGCGCTCGACCACATCACCATTCAAGTGGCCACACTCGCTCGTCCCGATGCAGCGAGCATCGCGCCCTAACGGCTCGACATCAAAGGGGCTTCTTGGTAGGCTATGAAGCCGCGCACCATTAAGCCGTTTTGGGAGTTGTTCGGCTTACGAATCCGGGCAAACCGATGAACTGGATCGTCTACCACATTGCGAGCGGCCACGCTTTCTTTAGTGGTGTGGCGTTAATCCTCGTTGCTGCTATCGCGTCGGTCCGATCCACGCCCAACGCGGAACGCCTCAAAATTGTTTTCTGCTTGATCGGTGCCATCGCGATCGCAATTTCTTCCACCGCGATTCCATA
>SXHS01000078.1 GCA_005773145.1 Planctomycetaceae bacterium
CCCAGAAAGAACTGAATCCCTTAAGTGCGCCAGCCGGAACAGGTTCCCGTTCGAACTCGCTGCCAGAGGCAGCCGCCGGCTCTGTCGTTTGAGGTAAATCGGATTTCGTCATATCTTCCTTCAAGATCGATACGGAGAATCTGAGGTGATATCGGACCCTGCCATGGGTCAAGCCACGAGATAGACGTTGGTGAGTGAACTTACACCAACATGTGCCGGGATTCCAGTGGGTGTGCGCGGTGGCGGCTGAGGGTGGTGCGACAATCGCGGGACTGAGTCGCATTGGCTGATGCGCCGCGGGGCGACTACCATGGGGTCATGAAAGAAGTCCTTCCTGACGGCAAATCGAACCCGCCACTCCTCAGCGCGTCGGTAGGTGCTCCGGATCGTCCGTGGGGAGGCCGGGACGTGGTCATCGCGGCCGCCGCCATCGTGGCGATTACCGCCCATCTTGTCTTGAAGTTCGCGATCAACCAACCCGCAACCATTCATCTACTGCCGCTTTGGCTGGCCTTGGCTATCGGAGGCACCCCATTGGTGTGGGAGCTGGCGGTCAAGGCCATGCGGGGCGAGTTCGGCTCGGATCTGTTGGCGGGAATCTCCATCGTCACGGCCTCACTCCTGGGGGAGTACCTGGCGGGGACGCTGGTTGTGCTCATGTTGTCCGGCGGCGCGGCCCTGGAGCATTATGCACTCTTCAGCGCCTCGTCCGTCTTACAGGCGTTGGCCAAACGCGTGCCAGCGATTGCGCATCGTCAACGGGGGGGAACCGTCTGTGACATTCCCTTGACCGAAATCGACATTGGCGATTCGTTACTAGTACTGCCTCATGAAATCTGTCCCGTGGACGGGATCGTCCAATCGGGGCACGGCGCGATGGACGAGTCGTACCTGACGGGCGAGCCCTACAATATGTCCAAGACGCCGGGATCTGCCGTGCTCTCGGGAGCGATCAATGGCAGTGCGGCCCTGACCATAAAAGCGACTAAACGAGCGGCCGATTCTCGTTACGCGCAGATCATGCAGGTCATGCAGCAATCGCAGCAATACCGCCCCACGATGCGGCGATTGGGGGATCAGCTGGGAGCTGTCTACACTCCGTTGGCCGTGAGCATCGGGCTGGTTGCCTGGTGGTTCACGGGCGATGTCATTCGATTCCTGGCCGTTCTAGTGGTGGCCACTCCTTGCCCCTTGCTCATTGCAATTCCCGTCGCCATTATCGGATCCGTGTCATTGGCCGCGCGACGCGGGATCATCATCAAGACACCTGTTGTGTTAGAACAGGTGGACTCATGTAAAACCCTGATTTTCGATAAAACGGGGACGCTGACCTACGGGAAACCTCGCTTGATCGAACAGGTCACTGCTGAGGGGATGTCCCCGCGAGAGATACTCACGCTGACCGCAAGTCTTGAGCGCTATTCGCGGCACCCGCTGGCCACCGCCGTGATGGCAGCGGCCGAAGAGGCGGGGATTGCCCTGCGTGAGGTTACCGAGATCGGTGAGGATCCCGGGGAAGGCTTGCGAGGCACGGTGGACGGTCGATGCATTCAGGTGACCAGTCGCAAAAAACTAGCGGCCCAATTGCCGGAGGCCATTCGTCGGCTGCCGCCACCCGTCGGCGGATTGGAATGCGTGGTCGTCATCGACCAGGACTATGCTGCCACGTTTCGATTTCGCGACCAACCCCGAAGCGAGGGACTTTCATTCGTCAATCATTTGCATCCGCGTCATCGCAAGCATCACTTCGAACGGGTGATGATCGTTTCCGGCGACCGTCAGGCCGAGGTGGACTATCTGGCGGAACAGGTGGGAATCCGCATCGTTCATGCCGAGCAGAGCCCGGAAGACAAACTGCGCATCGTGCGTGAGGAAACCCGCTTGGCCAAAACCCTCTACCTGGGCGATGGCATAAACGATGCGCCCGCCCTAATGGCCGCTTCCGTAGGGGTCGCCTTCGGGCAAAATAGCGACGTGACCAGTGAGGCGGCCGATGCCGTCGTGCTTGATAGCGAGCTGAGTAAGGTTGATGAATTGCTGCACATTGGTGGCCGTATGCGGCGAATTGCCCTGCAGAGTGCCGTGGGGGGGATGGGCCTCAGCGTGCTGGGAATGGGCCTGGCCGCGGGAGGCTATTTGACCCCGGTGGCAGGCGCCGTTGCGCAGGAATTGATCGACGTCCTGGCCGTTTTAAATGCCCTGCGCGCGGCCATGCCCCCCACCTCACTCACCGATTTCAGTACAATGGATGAAACGCGTCCGGGGAATTGACCTGGGAAAGAACACCATGCATGTCGCCGTCATTGACCCAGACGTCTCCTATCCGCCGACTTCCGGTAAACGTCTGCGCACCCTCAACTTGATGTTGAAGCTGGCGGATCGCCATCGCATCACCTACCTCGCTCGAGCCGGCGAGGTCAACAACGACACCCAGGCAGCCGAAGCATTCCTGAAGCAACACGGGATTCGACCGGTGATCGTGCACGATCCTCTACCGACTCGCCGGGGACTGCGTTTTTACGGAAGGTTGCTGGGGAATCTGGGTGCAAAATGTCCTTACTCTGTAGCGGTCCACCAAAGTCGCAAGTTGGAGGAGGCCATTCTGCACTGCGCGGCCGAGTCGCCGGTCGATGTGTGGCAATTCGAATGGTCCTCGTATTTAATGAGATTGGCAGAGCGTTTGCCGGGACCGAAGGTGCTGATGGCACACAATGTGGATTCGCTGATCTGGCAACGCTACTACGAAGTAGAAACCAACCCTTTGCGCAAGTGGTACATCGGTCGGCAGTGGGCGAAGTTCAGGCAATTCGAACGGACTGCGTTTCAGCAAGCAACACGCGTCGTCGCCGTCAGTGACAATGATGCACGGCTGATGCAATCGGAGTTCGGGGCCCATCATGTCGATGTCGTGGATAACGGGGTCGATTGCGATTTCTTCGGGCAGCACACATCGCAACGCCATCCGCGCCAGATACTGTTTCTGGGAGCCCTAGACTGGCGCCCCAATCAAGATGGTTTGCGTTTCTTGCTCGATGACATCTGGCCGCTAATTGTGCCCCGGCTCCCCGATGCCCGACTGACAATCGTCGGCCGGCAGCCTCCAGAGTGGTTGCTCGACCGAGTCCAGAGCGATGCCCGTGTCACCTTACATGCCAATGTGGCCGACGTGCGTCCTTACCTGGCCAGCAGCGCGTTGATGGTCGTGCCGCTGCGCATCGGGGGTGGATCACGCCTGAAGATCCTAGAGGCCTTAGCTAGTGGCCTGCCCGTCGTTTCCACACGCGTCGGGGCGGAGGGTTTAGCGATCGAACCGGGACAACATTGGAGCGAAGGAAACTCGGCGTCGGAGTTCGCGGATGCCGTGATCCAGGGCCTGCAGGATCCTGTGAGCTTGCAGGCACAGGCGTCAGCGGGTCGCGAGATCGTGCGCCGCCAATACGATTGGGGCACGCTCGCCGATCGACTGGACGCCATCTGGAAGAATTGCGCCACACAAGCCCCGTCGCTCTCAGCAGAACCCGCGGGGAGGAACGCAACATGAACGAAAAACCATTCCACCCGACAAGGACGGCCTGGGATCGAATGGGCGGGAAGTATAGCTGGCTGGCAATCGGATTCCTGGGCATCGTCCGCGTGACGCAGGCGTTTACCATCGAAGTCGATCCCAACACGCAGGTGCCACTCATCCCCTGGACCTCCACGGCCTCCGGACCGCGCACGGCGAATGGCCAGCCCGTTACCTTGACGTGGAGCTTCGTACCCGATGGCACCACGATCTCGGATGGTGCGGGTTCACTATGGGCGAGCAATCTGATCGCTCAACTAAATTCTGCATTCGGAGGGAATCCCAATCAAACCGATTTAACACAACAGCCATGGTTTCCCATATTTCAACAATCGTTTGGCCGTTGGGGGCAACTAGGCGGCGCGACGTATATCTACGAAGCGAACGACAGCGGGGGAACCCATAACATCGGCAACGGCATCTTGGGAGTGCGCGGCGACGTCCGCATCGGCGGCGCGGGAGTCGACGGCCCCGGCAATGTGCTGGCCTTTAATTTCTTGCCGACCGGCGGTAGCGACATGGTACTCGATACCAATGATATGGACGAGTTCGTCGATCCTACCAACAATTTCGTGATGTTGCGCAATGTTGTCATGCATGAGCACGGGCATGGTTTTGGTTTGCTGCATGTGACATCGACCACCGATGACATGTTGATGGAGCCCGCGATCGATGCCAGCTTTGATGGACCACGACTGGACGAAGTGCGTGGCATCCATTTCTTCTTCGGTGACCAATGGGAAAAATCTCATGGCGGGCTGGGGAATGGTACGACCACCCGCGCCACTCCGCTCGGCCCGCTATTGCCGGGCGGTTCGGCCCAAATCGGACTTTCATCCGTGGTGCCCAATCAGTCGATCAGCGCTACGGCAACGGACTTTGTGAGTATCAGCAATAACTCCGACGTTGATTTCTTTAGCTTCAACATTTCCAGGCCCGGCCGTTTGAGTGGTAACTTAACTCCACGAGGCGGAGTGTTCACGCAGAGCGGTCAAGGAGGAACACCCACCAGTTTCAATGCCAATGCCCGCAGCGATTTGACGCTGAGCATTCTCGATACGAATGGCACGACCGTGCTCTCGACGGCCAATAGTACGGGCTTGGGCGGAAGTGAGACCGTCTCGAACTTGCCTCTGTTGTCCGCAGGCCAGTACTACGCTCGTGTGACCGGTTCTAGTAGCAATAGTACTATGCAGCTCTACGATCTGGCGCTTAACTTTCAGATCGATACGACCTTCACCTGGCTGGGCGGACCCGGCGACTGGCAGGACGCCTCACGCTGGTCTCCGTTGACAGGACCGCCTGACACCTTGCAGACGGCCATCATCAACACGGGGGGCACGACGGCTGTGGAGGTGACGGGCGCACAAACGGCGGCCAATACGCTACTGAGTGCCGGGACTCTGCAGTTGCTCGCGCCGGGAACGCTGGCCAGCCCCATCAACATTTCCGGCGGAGTGCTGTCGGGTGACGGCATGGTGTTGGGAAACGTGATCAACTCGGGCGGCACGCTGAGTCCAGACGGTGCGTCACCCACGGCAGGATCGGGGCAGACTCAGGCCGTACCAGAACCGGGGGCCGTACCAGAACCGGGCGCATGGTGTGGCGCCTGGATACTCGTCGGCTATCTTTGGGGTTGTCGCAAGCAGTGGCATAGGCTTCCAGCCTGTGAGGAAGTGGCATAGGCTTCCAGCCTGTGAAATCCACTTAGAAATTTCCATCGGCAGGCAAGATGCCTGCCGCCACTTTTTTCACTCGACCATCAGTGCGGTACGGGGCGAGGTCGCGGCGCGAACAACAAAACGATCACGGCGCCCGCCGCCACCAGTAGCAGGCTCAGGTAGAACCAGGGACCAATATCCGAGATGTCTTGGCCACGCAGGGCAGGGGGGAGGACGCTGGTAATGGTATTGATGATCGGCGCGCCACCAAACACTAGTGGCATGACGTAGATCGGCCGCCCGCCATAATTGAAGGCC
>SXHS01000011.1 GCA_005773145.1 Planctomycetaceae bacterium
ACAATCGCGAGCCAACTTCTCCATGCGGCCGATGACTTCGCCCCGCAATCGTTCTGCCGCGCTGGCGCCATGGCGCCGGAGCACTTCCTGAAAGAAGTCCACATCCCAGCTGACTAACGATACGCGTGGGGGCCGCCCCGAGGTATGTTGCAATTTTTCCCGCAGGAAACGAACAACTTCCGTGCGAGTGGGCAAACCGGTACGAGTGTCGACGGTATCCTGCTGGTGCCAGCGCCGCTGGAACGACAACACGCGGGCCCCCGCGCGCAGGCGCGCTAGTAGTTCTCCGAGCACTACGGGTTTCGCCAAAAAATCGTCGACCCCAGCCTGCAAGGCATCGGTCAAGAAGGCACTATCACGCTGCGGAGTTACCGCGAAAATGTAGATATCATCCCGCGCCGTCAAGATCAAACGACATACCTGAGCCAAACTGGATCCGCAAATGTCCGCATCTAAAAGGACAAAATCGGGCAGGTGTGCGGCAACAGCCCGTTCTAGTTGGTCGATTTCCGTGATCTGGCTGACCTCACAGCCAAACGTCCGCAGAAATCGAGTCAGTCGGCGCAGGAGCACACGATCCTCAGCGACCAGCAAGACATGAAACTGTTGCGGAGTCATAGACCAGTCCTCGACCTAGGGATCAACCTGCCAAGGCAAGCTTCAGGACCAACGGATGAAAACAGACGATTGAGAAAAGGGTTCGTGCGTAACAACGGTTGACAAGGAATCGCGAAAATCGGGAAAAGGAAGGCGTGTGTTGTCGGGACCACGGGGCGTGGTCGGACCTACCGCACACCAGCCAACAGCAAGTGTAGGTCACAATTGCCGCAAGGCAAATCCGCATTTCGCTCCGGCTGCGGAGAGAACGGTAGTACGGAATTCTAGGGATTGTGCCTGTTGTGCGGAGTCGTGCAGCGATTTCCAATTCTGCCATGCGGCGAAACTTTGACTACGGCGCAAGGTCTGCTGATCCGGGTGCTAAGCTTCCTGATGGAGTATGGAATCCTCGACACGCTGTCGGTCCCCCCCCAGACCGACCGGCTGCGCCCGAGGGCGCGCCGCTTGTTGACGAGCTAGAGAGTGGTGATGATGAGAACAAAACGACTCGAAGCGAGCAAGCCGGAATCGCCGTGGCTCGAATATCATGCCACCGACGGGAGTGCGCCCCAGAGGACGGTTCTCGAGTCGCTTCCATTTGTGATCGGCCGAGGAGACGCTGCCGATCTCCATCTGGACTCGTCACGCGTATCTCGCGTGCATGCGCGAATCGAGCGGGACAGTCGGGGCTTCCGCGTGGTGGATTCCACGAGCACAAACGGTACCTTGCTCAACGGTACTCGCGTGCACGACGCGCCGCTTGTGCATGGCGATATTTTAGTGATTGCCGATATCGAATTCACCTTTCATTGTCAGCCGGCCACCGACGGCCTGCCGCAAGCAACGCAAGTGATGGGGCAAGGGCTGCAAGACCTCTCGACAGCGCCAGGCGGAGATCCGGGGGAACAGTTGATCGCCGAGGTTCGTAAGCTGCAGGAGAGTGTCACACGCCGCGCCCTGCGCCCTTATTGGCACGCTGTGGTGCAATTGCAGGATGAACAGCTATTCGGATTCGAGGCGATCACCTTGGTGCAACATGGCGGCGCTTCGTCGAGTCACGTCGGGGGCGGAATCGCCGGTATTCCTTGCCGCGTTACGTCTCGGGCCCGCGCTTTGCTGCGTCTGTTGGCCGTGGAAGATATGCTACAAAGGGGCTGCGATGGCCGGGTCGTGTTGAACTACGCCTCGCACGAGTGGCAAGATCAGCGGCCGCTGACCGAGTTGCAGCGACTCTGTGCCCGCTTTGGCAGCGATCAATTGGTCGTGCAGATGCCCGTGTTGACCACGGGCGTGATCGAGCGTTTTGCGGAACTATATTCGGCCCTCAAGGGACTTGGCGTGGCCATCGCCTATGACCAGGTCGCGGGGGGACCGTCGCAACTACGACTGCTCCGAAAGATCCCACCGAACTTCGTCCGATTGTCCGCCAATTTCATGCAGGCGGGCGAACGTCAACCCAGCAATCTCCAAGCGTTGATTTCGGGTGCACGCGATTTAGGTGCCGAAGTGATCGTGCCGGGCGTCGATTCCGAACCACAGCGTGTCCACTATACCAACTTGGGGTGTCGATTCGGCCAAGGCATGGCCTTTGATCGGGAGTTCACCCCGGATCTTGTGCCGGTGTCCTTGTAACGCGCCCGACCCAACCACCGTACGTACGCCTTTGACCACGTTTCTCCGGAACCCAGAAAGCCTCGGCCGTGTCTGTTCAACTTGAAGCCAACTCCCGAACGTTGCTGGGCTATGAGCTGAAGAGCCGCATAGGCGCCGGTGGCTATGGCGAGGTCTGGAAGGCCGAGGCACCGGGTGGCCTGCAGAAGGCGATCAAGCTGATCTACGGTTTTCATGACGAAGAACGGGCCATGCGTGAGCTGAAGGCCCTCAATCGGGTCAAAGAACTCCGGCATCCCTTTCTGCTATCTCTGGAACGTATTGAGGTCCACGAAGGCCAGTTGGTCATTGTAACGGAGCTGGCGGATGCCAGCTTGAAGGATCGTTATGAGGCCTGCCGAAGTGACGGACAGACGGGCATCCCACGCGATGAGCTGCTGCGTTACCTGAGTGACGCGGCTGAGGCGCTGGATTACATTTGCGATAGCCAGACCTTGCAGCACCTGGATGTGAAGCCCGAGAATTTGTTGCTCATTGGGCATCACGTCAAGGTGGCCGACTTCGGATTGGTAAAGGACCTACGCGATGTGACGGCTTCGCTCTTGGGTGGCTTGACCCCGCTGTATGCACCCCCCGAACTCTTCGACGGTCGCCCCTGCCAGTACAGCGATCAATATAGTTTGGCCATTGTGTTCCAGGAAATGTTGACCGGTCAGCGACCATTTCCAGGGACTACGGTGGCCCAGCTGGCCGCCCAACACGTCCGTAGTCGCCCAAATCTTTCCTCCCTATCTTCGGAAGACCAGCCGATAGTGGCCAGGGCGCTCTCGAAGACACCCGGTCAACGATTTGCAAATTGCCAGGAATTGATCAACGCCCTGTTGCGGAGCGATCGGCCGATTCTCACGACGACTGAATCGGTTCGTACCGACACCGTGAAGTCGACCACGGGAGCGGCCACCGAACGCTTGGTCTTCGTGCCACGCGCGTCGGATTCGGCCGCGCATGTCGCCGACTCGCATCCCCCACTGCAACGGTCCGCTCCCGATGTGACCGACCTGCCGGCCTTGGATTGGGACGCTGGTCAGTCGTTATTTCGACCAACCTTGTTTGTAGGCCTCGGACAGACCGCCAGCCGCATCTTGCAGCAACTACGTCGAAAACTCGTGCAACGTGTCGCGCCGCCAACGGACCTCCCCTCACTAGGCTTGCTCTGCATCGATACCGATGAACGTACGCTAGTGGAGATCTCGCGGGGAGATGTGGTGGATGGGATCCAGTATCGAGAGACATTCGCCATCCCGCTTCGCAGCGCTG
>SXHS01000079.1 GCA_005773145.1 Planctomycetaceae bacterium
GGCTCGTGACGTTGGCCTTTGGCCAACACAGACATTCGGATCCACGCTCTTCCTGGGGCGTTGCCCCAGGCTACGATGACACATGGCCTGCGGCCATGCCCATGTGGCCGTTGATCCTCGCTCGCGCACACATGCACGGGCAGGCCAGCCGCCCGTGACACCCAAAGATGTGTGGTACAACGAGCCGCAAGGGGGAGGGAGCCCGTGAGACCAGTGCCTACGCGGTCCTGCGGCACGGACTGGATCGCAAGCACGCCGAAAGTAGCAATCACCCAACCGCGTCTCGAGAGCCGATCGGCTTAGATGCCGATCGACTCGTAAGCCAATCATCGTGAATCGACTGTTGCCGCCACGTTGCCAGTGCGATGGCAGGAGCAGCCGACAATCCGGCATTCACGATCCGGTTCGGCGACGAACTCGTCAGAGTCCGACGAGTGCGCAGGCGGTCAGCATCCACGAAGCGGGCTCAGGTACCGTCGCCCAACCGCTGTTACTCCCGCCGGGTCCAATCCCCTGAACGTGTGCGGCAGTCGGAAACGGTCCGTGTCCGCCGTCTGGTTGACTCATAAAGTCGAAATCCGCAGCCACCAAAGCTGCCGCCGAACCCAAGCCAGTGATCGTGTACTCAACGGAATCGCCCACGCCGAAACGATTTGGGCCTGAAGTGGCAAAATCAATTCTGATATCGTACTTGCCATCGCCATCCGCCTTGTAGGCGTTGGTCGACATGTTGATCGTCGGATCGGAGAACGTTCCGGTCTTCACCGGCGCGCTAAAGCTGATATCCGACAGATTAAGAAGCGGGTTGAAATTGAAATACCACCCGCGGACAAACTCGGTGCCGACCAAGTTTGTGGTTTCCAACTTGAGTTGGACGGTTCCAGGCGTGTTCTGATCATCGAATGTGGCAGTGATCCACGGTGTCGAGCCCGCCGGTGGCGTCCCGCCACTGAACTCGATGGAAAGTCCGTAACTGATAACGCTTCCTTGGGCCGATTCTACCCCTAGCGGAATGACCGCAAATACTGCCAGCACCGAAAGAAGCACCAAAGAACGCGTGCATAATCGCGCGCGTCGGAATGTCAACATCATTGGCCTGCCCCCCATCAAAAAGATCGACTAGTCGTAAATCACGATGTCCGCCGAAATCCAAACGTGAACGAGCCAGAACCGACATTTGCCCGCACCCATTACTTTCGGCCGTCACGCCCCAGTGTAACAGCGATGGCCGGAACTACCACAAGAATTCCAGACAAAATCCGACAGTTCCCATGCGACCCAATATACGGACCTGTACATCCACTTATTATGTATTGTCAAGAGGCCGGATTGGGAAGGTACCCCCAAGTTTCGGCCCTCCTTTTCGCATTCAAATATGCCCTTGGCCAGAGTTGGCCCACCTAGACAACTGACGAGGTGACTAGGACGGCGTTCTACTTGGTGACCGTCAGCCACAGCGATTCGAAACAGGCCCCAAGCCGCTCCGGCGTTCGAGCCCAGCGTTCGATGGGGCGGGGGGCCGTCGAACGCCCGACTACCTGTATCGGCCCGGAAGAATTGGGGCCAGTGCTGGAAATCTGTAACTTAACGGCGGCTGCCGTACCTCCTGACGACTCCGATACAACCGGTTCGGCCGTCACCCCCGCCGGCAGCCCCACAGCTTCGATGGTGATCGGGCCCACGTTTCCCGACGGGTCCATTCCCGTGCGACGCGTGACCTGGATGGCCAGCTCCGTCGGCTTGTCCGCCGATACGAGAATCGAGTCAGAAGCCAGCGCCAGCTCAAAGTCAGGCTCTTCGATCCAGGCAGAAAGACGATAGCCTCGTCGCAGCGTGTCCATATGATAGGGATCGCGAATGGTGAGGATATAATCACCATCGGCGGGTGCCACGTACGTAAGCAGAGCATCTTTTTGTGGCTGCCCTGAAACCCATGGCTCGGGAATCACCGCGCCGCTGGGCCCCGTCAACGTAACGGCCGGATCCAACAGCGAATCGATCCGGCTGGACTCCACCACCACAACCAGCGGCTGACCCTGAGTTAGTGTACATTTGTATATGCCTTGTTGATTGGCCGTTTTCAGCCAACCGGTGAGAGCCGCTGGCAGCTTCAATTCGGTGGGGGCAGACCCATCGTTTGTCGGCATCTGGATGGCCACATTCTCCGGCAGCATCCGCACGCGCGCCGAGCCGGCCATCCCGTCGGCATGCACGATACCCAGCCGGGCACCAGCCGGGATCCGCAGTCCACTGGATCCCTCTTGTTCCGCGAATTCCGACGAGCGGGCCGTCGTGTGTCCCAGCGGAAGGACCGGAATTCGCAGATCCTCTGCAAGATTCCAACCCACCGCCTGCACCCGCTGCGGACCGACGTTGGAAACCGTGGTGGGTCTGGTAGTCAGTAGAAACGGGCCGTTGGTAATGGTGAGTCGGTACAAATAGTTGGCGCGTCCGGCAAAATTCACATCGGCTCGAGGGGCGGCGGGAAAGGCAGCCGCGCGAACAAAATAGACGCCGGTGCGGGGTACTGCGTAGGCAACCAGAGGATCCAATCGAACGTCGTCGTGGTTCTCCGCCAGAACGAATCCGTCGGCCGATACCACCTGCAGCACTCCATCCAAGGGTGCCCCGAGCAGGTGGTTGGCCTGCATCGCAACCACGAGGGTGTCCCCTTTGGTTAGTTCGACCCGGTAGCAATCCACCACTCCATTCTCGAAACGGCCGTTGATCGTAATCTGAGATTGTGGCAACGTCTGCGCATTGCGCAGCACATCATTCGGTTCGACCTCTTCTAATTCCGGCAGGCTGCCAATTAAGAAGGGAAGCGGCAGCGAGGTGCCTTCGCTGTTGTAGATACGAATCCACGCGCGATCGGCAGCCAGATCGGCAGGAATGGAAACTTCAAGCTTGCCGGACTCAGGAGTTACCGCGACGTCAACACCCTTGGCCTCGACCTGCACGGGCCAAGCGAAATTTCCTTCACACTTAACGATCACTTTTGATCCACGCTGCCCACCGGGGGGGATGAGCTGGGTGACCTCCGGCGCGGCCGCGCTGGCAGCGCCGCACAGATGTTGACTGGACGAACCGAGGGCGATAACGACGAGGACTACGCCCCAAGCGGTCACCGTTTGGCGACGGACGGAAGCGCGGATCAGCGCGCGGTGGAAGTTCGTCGCTGGAGGCATCGCACCACCCTGGATTACATCAGCTCGGGGATCGGGCGTGGGTCGTCGACCAGGTGGGTGGGTCGCCCCGCGCTGGTGTACATGATCTTGGCCGGGTCGATGCCCAGTTTTCGATAGACGGTGGAAACCAGATTTTCCGGGCCGTAACGTTGATCGATCGGTGCAAAGCCACGGGCATCCGTCGCCCCCACAATCTGGCCGCGCGGCGTACCGCAGCCTGCAACCAGGATCGACATGGCGCTGGACCAATGGTCCCGACCCGCGTCCGGATTGACCTGGGGCGTGCGGCCAAACTCCCCCATGGCGAGCACCAATGTGTTTTCCAGCAACCCGCGATCGTCCAGATCCTGGATCAGGGTGCCGAGCACGGCGTCAAACTCTCGACCTTGTGTTTGAAACGCCTTAAAAATTTGTGCGTGGTGATCCCAGACCGATCCACCGAGGGCCACCGTGACGAAGGGCACGCCGGCTTCCACCAAGCGACGGGCCAGTAGGGCACGCTGGCCAAGCGAATGCCGCCCGTAGGCATCACGCATCGCGTCCGGCTCTCGATGAATCTGAAACGCAGCCTGCGCTGCTTCGGAAGTCATCAGCGAAACAGCCTGTTGAAAATTCTGATCCGCACCCAACACGGGATCGCTGGCCGCTCGTTCATGGTAACGAGTGAAGCGATCGACTGCCGCGCGCAATTCTCGCCGCCCCAACTCGCGGCCACTCTCCAACTCCCGTGGCAGCGCTACGTCGCGCACACGAAACGTATCCAGATTCGGGTCCCCCGACAACACGAAGGGTGCATGGCGGGTACCGAGAAAATTCGGCCCGCCAGATCGTGTCATACTCGGCATGGTCACGTACGGCGGGAGCCCAGACGCGGCGCCGCGTTCGGCGGACACGACGGAGCCCATGCTGGGATGAAAGCTCACAAAAATGCCGCAATTGGCTGGAACGCGAACCGGTGCGCCGGTCATCATATAATGATTTCCAGCGCCATGCAGATTCTGCTCGTGGCACAGCGAACGGACAATCGTAACCTTATCGCTCACGGAAGCCAGCTTGGGCATCACCTCCGAAAAGTGCATACCGGGCACCTTCGTTGAGATGGACCCAAATTGACCACGGATTTCCACGGGTGCATCCGGCTTGGGATCGAATGTCTCAAAATGACTTGGCCCACCATCCAACCAGAACAGAATGCAGCGAGTGTTGGAGAAATCCCGTGCTTGGGACGGGCCCGCTGCAGCGCCCAAGGCCCGTGCACCCAATGCTTGGACGAATCCCCCGCCCAACATGGCCCCCAAGCCCAGCTTCAAGCAATCACGTCGCCCTGGGTATACACCCTGTGGTCCCATACCCTGTGGTCCCATACCCTGTGATGCCGCACCCTGTGATGCCAGTGTCCTCATAACAACGTGCCCTCAAGGTTAGTCCACAAATAAGTACTCGGGTGTACTTAACAACGACCAAAACAAATCCTCGACCGCCTGGCGACGTTGATCCTTCTCGGGGGGCATCGCAGCCAACACCACCCGAGCCTCGTCCGGGGCCGGCAGTCGATTGTATACCAAAAGGTACGCTTCCTCAACTATCTGGGCATTCGTCATTTCACCATTCGCCAACTGGGCGGGCCGCCCCTCATCCCGGGTCAGCTTGTGATCGATTTGCTGAGAATTCATTAAATGCAGAATCTGCGGCGTGGTGGTATCCGGCGTCCGCTCGCAGGGGGGCTCCAGGTTCATATCCGGCCGGCCGAAGGTATCCAGAAAATCCGATGCCGTGCGGTATGTCCATAGCTCCATCGCCCGCGACCCAAAGGCCACGTTGGTGAACTCATCCTGATACCCCAAAACGTCGTTGATCCCGTCTAGCAGGACCTCGGCACGAATTCGCTGCCGATAGTACCGCGAAAAGTTCTTGTAATCGCTCACGTTACGCTCGCTCGGCTCGGAGCTCAGACCAAACACATGTGAAGTCATGATCTTGCGAATGAGTTTCTTGATATCGTAACCCTGCTGCCGAAAATCGTCGGCCAGATAATCCAGTAGTGGTTCGTTGGAAGCCGGGTTGGTCGTGCGCAGATCGTCGAGGGGCGTGACGAGACCTTGCCCCATGATTTCCGCCCACACTCGATTGGCCATGACTCGGGCAAAGTAGGGATTGCTCGGTTCGAGCATCCACTCGACAAGCAAATCGCGTGGATCCACATCCGGCGGAATGTGCAGCGGTTCGCCGTGCAACACACGGGGAACCACCGTGGCCCCATTCCGTTCGTCCTTCAACTCGCCGGCGGGCTGCAGGTAGATGAGTTCCTCTTCACCCGAGATGGGTGGCGAGACTCCGCCGATATGACCGACCTTGGCGAACAACGCCGCGAACCCACGAAAATCATCCTGGCTCCAGGCCTCGAACGGGTGGTGGTGGCACTTGGCACAATCCAAACGAACGCCGAGAAAAATCTGACTGATCGCGGGGCCAATTTCCATCGGATAGCGTCGATCTCGTAGGATCACGGTGGCACCGTTGCGGAAGGTACTCCCCTTGGCCGTCACCAACTCGCGCACGAATTGGTCGTAGGGCATGTTCTGACGAAATGCGTTTCGCAGCCAATCGTTGAGATTCCAAACCGTCTTGACGCCCGTGTCAAACGGATTGGGGCGCAATAAATCGGCCCACTTGTTGGCCCAGAAATCTGCGTACTCCGGGCGATCCAACAGCTGGTCCACCAGCCGCTGCCGTTTGTCCGTCCGCGTATCCGCCAGGTAAGCCCGTGTTTCCTGCGGAGTGGGCAATCGCCCAATGACACGCAGATACGCGCGGCGATGAAAGGTGGTCTCGCTGGCGGGGGTGGATGGAAACAGGCCCAGCAATTGCAGCTTTTCCCAAACCAGACCGTCGATTTCATTCACCCGTGGTAGGGCCCGATAGGCGTCGTCCGATGGGGCATTCGCCAAGGGAATGGTGACCGAGCAAACCGCAATGTGGTTCATGTAACGCGCCATGACCGTGGCTTCGCCGGGAAGTGCGCCGGCCGCAACTTGGCCGTGCTGATCAGGGGGCGTCGCCGCCACGGTCATGTCGCCCGATTGATACGCCGCCAGCTCACTCACCTCGCGTTGTGATCCATCCGAGAATATCGCCATCGTACGCAATGAAAAGCTCTCGCCGGGAGCTAGTGTTTGATGCGTGGGTTCAACCGACACACGGACCAATTGAGGCGCATCGGCGGGCGTGCGCGGACAACCGGCTTGGATCCAGCGATTGATAACTTGGAACTGCGGACCGTCGACTTCAAATCGCTTACCGCCGCCGTGCGGCACCCGCCCCGTGGCCTTCAACAACAACAGGCTGTTTTCCGGCGTGGCCAGCGAAACTCGCCGTGCGCGCCCCGCGTGAACCAGGGCCGCGTAATCGAAATCGTGGTCGAAACCCAATAGTGAAAGGGCGAAGCCGTTTTGTCCGCGGGCCTTGCCGTGACAGGCCCCTGCATTACAACCATAGCGAGACAACAACGGCTGCACGTCGGCTTCAAATGTCGCAGCGGGCAATGTGGTGGCCGGCGATGCCATTTCGGCCGCGGTTCCATTCGGCGCGCCCGCCACCGCCAGGACTTGAGACTTTCCGGCATCGTCGGCTGCCGAGGCGACTACCAGGTGACAACAGCTCGCGATCCCGATGAACGCCGCCCATACGCCCAATCGGCTCCCCAGCGGCCGCAATCGTACACCGGCCCGGAATCGCTCCAATTGGGGCTCGACGGATGGAAGGTGGGTGCTCATCAGGTGGGACTCATACGATACCACGCCCAAGTGGCACAGGCATCCTGCCTGTGGTTACCGCCAGATACTGTGCAAGCCGGCAGCCTCGACCAAAATATCTGCCAACGCCATTCTACCAAGAAATCGCCCTGTGAAAC